>MKRS01000659.1 GCA_001897035.1 Bacteroidales bacterium 45-6 | reverse complement strand
AAAATGTTTTCTGATGGGTTCCAATACTACCTGGGCATAACAACAATAAGTAATAACGGTGAGGAAAGCATCATCGCGCCATGTGTCCTTTAGTGGTACCAAAATATCATTCAATACATCAATCGCCAAGTCATTGTGGGCCATGAATCCAGCATCGCTTGCATGGCCTATCAGGACAAGGTTTAAGGATTTGCCTTTTGACAGGTACTTTGTGGACATATCAGTAGCTTTTTTTGCCAAATCAGGCCCAGTTGAGGGTACTTTTGCAAGCTTCAAGTGTGGATTGGAACTATTTTGAATAGACTGAAATATCATGTTCATTTGAGCTTCTAGGCCATCTTCGTATTTGCGCTCAGGATCGTGCATTGGGACAATCAGAGTCACACCGGCAGTAAACAAGTTGTTATTATTTCCTTTTATGATTATATTTAGCTTATTATTAAGTATTTAGTTTTAATTTACCTCGCTTTTCTCTTCTTGTTGTTAGTTTTAATATTAATGTAACATTATATATACATGGGCTTAATATTAGGTTCATATTTTTGTAGCTCAAAATGTGAATGTAGTAGAGAGTTGAAGAGATTGTTTATACTTGTTTTATTTGCAAATTTTGTAGTAGGTTTATTTGCCCTAAATTCGGTTAAAGGTACTGTTGTCGATTTGGAGACCGGAGAGCCGGTTCTTGGTTGCAGTGTGCTTCTCCAAGGGACAACCATGGGAAACATCACCAATGAAGATGGAACATTTGAGATAAAAAATGTGCCAGGCGGCACTTACAACCTGATCGTATCCTTGCTTTCATACGAGAAGCATATCCAGAAGGTGGTGGTTTCGAAAGCGGGGGAGGTGAGTGTTGATGTCAAGCTGAAACCTTTGAGCAACACAATCGGTGATGTAGTGGTGACGGCACAGCGCAGAAGTGATTCCGAACTTTCCATGATTTCCGCCAACAGGCAGAGCCTGACCATCGTGAGCGGGATCACCTCGCAGCAGATACAGCGATCGCAGGATAAGGATGCTTCGGAAGTGATTCGCCGGATTCCGGGAGTGAGTGTCCGCGATGGGAAATTTGTGATCGTGCGTGGACTCACCGAACGTTACAATTCCGTTTGGCTGAACGGATCGCCCACTCCAAGTAGTGAGAGCGATGTGCGTGCTTTCTCGTTCGATGTGATACCGAGCGGACAGATCGACAACATCTTGATTTATAAGAGTCCTGCACCTGAATTACCTGCAGATTTTGCCGGAGCAATGATTAACGTAAAGACCAAAAGCCTGATAGACCGGAATAGTATAAGCTTGTCGTATAACTTTGGCTATCTGCAAGGGACTACGGGCAAAAACTTTTATACCTATAAAGGAAGCAATACCGATTGGCTTGGCTATGATCATTCTGTGCGCGCTGTGCCTCCGGCTCTTCCCTCGACTACCGATTATAAGGCTTTGTTCAATCAGGTCGACGATGCCAAGAAGGTTCAGATAAATGAGATAAGCCAATCGTTTAATACTATAATGACTCCCTATGCCAAAAAGGCGAAACCCGATGGAGATATTCAACTGGCTATCAATCATCGATTTCCATTAGGAAATATGACAATCGGGACTATAACGGCCCTTGGGTATAATTCCTCGAATGTCATTGAGGACAAATTTAGGGCTGCTTACTTGGCGTATCCAGACACATCTTATCGCTATAATCAGACATCCTATGCTTCGAAGGTGAGATTGACTGCCTTGTCCAACTGGATGTTGACTTTTGGCAATAATCAGAGAATCGAGTTGCGCAACCTATTCAATAACAATGGAACTTCCCGGGTGGTCTTGAAAGAGGGATATGATTTTTATACACAGTCGCCCGAACGATCGTACGAGCTTGGTTATGAGTCTAGAACTACCTATTCTGGTCAACTTGCCGGCAACCACACTTTCAAGAACGATGAAATAAAGCTAGACTGGGTTTTCGGATATTCCTCAGCCAATAGGGATAGACCGGACTTGCGCAGGATAAAGTCAACCGCCACTGATAGGGAAAGTACAACTCAATACATGATTAATTTTTCAACGCAAGGAGCTTCGGATGCGTTGGGGCGGCTTTTCTTTCACAACAAAGAAACAGTTTACAACGGAGGAGCGAATTATTCGCAGGTCTTTCATTTAGGCAAGATCAAGCCAGAGCTGAAGGCCGGGATTTATTTTGATAAGAAAAAGAGGTCTTTTGATTCCCGCATCTTCAATTACGTAAAATCGGGAACCAGCAAATTGTATTACTCCCTTGTTGATAGTTACAATGGTTCTGCTGGTTTTGATGATGCAATGTTTGCTTCTATCAACCAATTGTTTACCACAAAAATCGATTACAATACGGGTTTGGTGGTAAAAGAGGTGACTCAAAAGGCGGATTCATACAGTGCCGATAATTTTTTGAAGGCTGGTTATATTGCTGTGAATATACCATTTAATAAAATGTTCAATGTGTATCTGGGAGTGCGTGCCGAGCATAACAAGCTGACGCTGGAAGGGTATAAGCGCGATGGCACGGACAGTAACCCGGTTAATGTGAAAATCGACTCGCTCGATTTCTTCCCTTCGTTGAATGCCACACTCAAGCTTTCCGATAAATACATGTTCCGCTATTCTTTTGGAAAAACGGTCAATCGCCCCGAATTCAGGGAAGTCTCTCCTTTTGTGTTCTACGATTTCGATCAGAATGCCACTACGTATGGCAACCCGACAGTCAAGAACTCCTACATCGTGAGCAACGACCTCCGTTTCGAATGGTATCCTACGGCTGCCGAAATGGTTTCGATCGGTGTTTTTCACAAGTCGTTCAAGAACCCCATCGAATCCACGATTCTTTATTCGGGTTCCGGATGGAACTACACCTTTGAAAACTCACCGAAAGCTACTTCTTATGGAGTTGAAGTGGATATTCGCAAGACGTTGCATGAATTTGAAAATGCCGGTGCATTTCGCTTCCTGAAAGACATCACAATCGTGGCCAATGCATCATTAATCAAGTCAACGATCAAAACAGATAGCCTCACCACGGGTGCAACCGAGAGGCCGTTGCAAGGACAATCGCCTTATATAGTGAACTTTGGTGCCTATTATCAAAGTGCAGAATCCGGGTTGATGTTCAGCGCAATGTACAACACGGTAGGCAAGCGCATTGAGACAGTCGGGGATATCGACACTCCCCACATCTATGAGATGCCCTTCAATTCGTTGGACATGACTGCCGAAAAGAAGATTGGGAAATATCTGAGCGTGAAACTGGGTGTGAAGAATTTGCTCGACGATGACATTTTGTTCCAGCAATTTCAAAAATATACTGACTCCAACGGAAATGCTGCTGAGCGAAAACAAGTGGCGACGAAGTATAATCCGGGCCGTCAATTCAAGTTAGGTGTAACTCTTACTTTTTAATATGAATTATTTTTTTACTAATTCCAAACAAAAAATGAAAAAAAATTTACTTTTCGTTGCTTTGTTATCGGTAGCCAGCACTGTGTTTTCGCAGTCGATTGATAACAGCTTTTTTGACAAGGTAATGTATCGTGGAGCTTTTGGAACCACGGATTGGACTGCTGGATGGGCCAACTTTGACCCCCAACACACTGTTTATCCGTCAGCTCAGGCCACGATTGAGGCAGGAAATATAACTGTAAACAAGGTTTTAGGTTCTCCTGCTTATGCTCCAGCTTCTTTTTCTGATGCCGTGTTGAAAGATCCTTTTTTTACTAAAGTAGATTATGTTGGAGCTTTTGGACAAACAGACTGGACATCTGGATGGGCCAACTTTGATCCTCAGAATACAGTTTATCCTACTCCTAACGTTACGGTTAACGCTGGTAATATTACGACAAACACTGTATGGACAAAAAATAACGTGTATTTATTGAATGGCTGGGTGTATGTAAAGGATGGCGCAACATTGACCATTGAACCAGGCACTATTATACGTGGTGACTTAACAAACAAGGCTGCCCTGATCGTTGAACGAGGGGCTAAACTTATAGCAGAAGGAACAGCTTCAGAACCTATAGTTTTCACGTCCAACCAAGCGGCAGGAAGCCGTACTTACGGAGACTGGGGTGGTGTGATCCTCTGCGGAAAAGCTCCGATCAACGTTTCAGGTGGCACGGCTACTATCGAGGGTGGAGTTAAATCTACATACGGTGGCACAGATGTTGCCGACAGTTCAGGTGTGTTGAAATATGTTCGCATCGAATTTCCAGGGATTGCTTTCGCTACAAACAATGAGATCAACGGTCTTACTATGGGTGGTGTAGGTAATAAAACATCCATCGACTATGTACAGGTGTCCTATTCGGGAGATGACTCGTACGAATGGTTTGGAGGAGCAGTTAATTGCAAGCACTTGATCGCTTACCGCGGCTGGGACGACGATTTCGACACCGACAACGGTTATTCCGGAATGGTACAGTTTGCAGTTTCCTTGCGCGACCCAGATGTGGCCGACCAAAGCAAATCCAACAGCTTCGAATCAGACAACGATGCTACTGGCTCCACCAGTGCGCCCTTCACTTCGGCCGTTTTCTGCAACGTAAGTTCCTTTGGGCCGCTAGTCACATCTTCCACTTCCATCAATGCCCTTTATCAATGCGCGATGCATCTTCGTAGAAGCTCTAAATTGAAAATTTATAATTCTGTGTTTGCAGGATGGCCTATCGGCCTGATGGTGGACGGTGTGCAGACCCAAGCCAACGCTGTTGCGGGTGATTTAGTACTCAAAAATGTGGTGATGACAGGTATGAAGACGAACTTCAGCACTCCTGCTAGCCAAACTTGGACAGCATCCGACGAGCAAACTTGGTATAATACTTCGGGTTTCAACAATGCAACATATACCGATAATTCTTCATTGGCAATCAACAAACCATTTGTGTTGAATTCTCCTGATTTCAAGCCTTTTGGGACTTTTCTTCTCAATGGCTGGGTGTATGTAAAGGATGGTGCCACATTTACGGTGAATCCTGGTGTCGTAGTTCGTGGTGATTTAACAAACAAGGCTGCCCTGATCGTGGAAAAAGGGGGTAAGCTGGTGGCTGAAGGATCAGTGTCTCAGCCGATCGTGTTCACCTCCAATCAAGCAGCAGGAAGCCGCACATACGGCGACTGGGGTGGCGTGGTCCTTTGTGGAAAGGCACCGATCAACGTTTCCGGAGGTTCTGGCACCATCGAAGGTGGAGTTAAATCTACATACGGTGGCACAGATGCAGCCGATAGTTCTGGTGTCTTGAAATATGTCCGCATTGAATTCCCAGGAATCGCTTTCGCTACCAACAACGAGATCAACGGCCTCACGATGGGCGGTGTGGGTTCAAAAACTTCGATCGACTACGTGCAGGTATCTTATTCGGGCGACGACTCATTCGAATGGTTCGGAGGAACCGTCAACTGCAAGCACCTGATCGCTTATCGTGGCTGGGACGACGATTTCGACACCGACAACGGTTATTCGGGAATGGTTCAATACGGAGTTTCCTTGCGTGACCCGGATGTGGCCGACCAAAGCAAATCCAACAGCTTCGAATCAGACAACGATGCCACTGGCTCCACCAGTGCGCCTTTCACTTCGGCTGTCTTCTCCAACATCAGTTCTTTTGGTCCGCTTGTCACCTCTTCCACATCGATCAATGCACTTTATCAAGCAGCCATGCACTTGCGCAGAAGCACTAAATTGAAAATCTACAATGCCGTGTTTGCAGGATGGCCTGTCGGCTTGATGGTGGACGGAGTGCA
>MKRS01000658.1 GCA_001897035.1 Bacteroidales bacterium 45-6 | reverse complement strand
TCGTTTCAAATTCTCTTCTTTGAGTGCTTCTTCTTTCACAAAAGCTTGTGCACGCTTTTCTTTTATCTTATTGTAGAGAGTTTTAAATTCTTCTTCCTCGGCGCTTGTGTTTTCAGCAAAGTCTTGCGTATTATTCCCATTTTCAACAAATTCGGCTTTGGCTTTTTCATTTTCGGCTGCTACAATCTTGAAGAAGGCATGTTTCAGCGATTCGACGATTGCTCTGGCCGGCAAATTTTCATCTGCCAGAAAGCCATTTAGCTTCTGTATTATTTCATCTTTTGTCAGCTGTTCGTTTTCTGACAAAAGCTCTTCCGTAGGTTCTTCCGGTTGTGCGTCCAAAAACGAAGTTTCTTCCACGGGTGTTACTTCGTTTGCTCCGTTTTCTTTAGGCAACTCAGAATCTAAAATCTCATTCATAGCGTATCACTTAGGTTTAAATGCATTTCTTTGTATTTAGAGATCACAAATTAAAATATTTTTTTTGTATAATTGCCCTTCTTTTAGCTTTATTTTTTTATCCCGCTATTTTTCTCGACTTTTTTCTCTCTTCCTTGTTGTTTTTATGGAATTTGGGCTATATTTGAGTTTTTGCCAGTGTTTTCTTTCCCATGTCTGCTACTTTTTGTTTTTTACGGAGAGCTTGCGACATATCAATTTTTGTAACCTCACTAATTTAACTCTCATTATGAACAGCTTAACTATTCAGGAAAAATTCCCAAAACTACAACAATCGTCGTCATTTGCTTGTGCCTTGTGTCTTGCCCTTTGGAGTGTCTATACGAGCTTCAACGAGGTGCTTGTTTCGCGGTATTCCGTGCTTTTCTATTTAGCCATAGCAGGACTGGTGTTGGCCATATTTACGATGCTTCAGATGACGATATGGTTACCAAAGCCTATTTTTACAATCTCCGATGAAAGCCTGATTCCGAACCTTCCCAACCAAAGCAGCCTGAAACCAATTCTGTGGACTGAGATTTTGGACCTAAGCATTGGCCTGAACTTTTTAAAGCTCACTCTCAAATCGAACAAAAACATCAACATCGATTTGAGCAGCCTTCGCTATTCCGATTTGAAAGACGTGAAATCGAAAGTGATGGAATTCTGCGAAGCAAAAGATATTCCATACAAGAATGC
>MKRS01000657.1 GCA_001897035.1 Bacteroidales bacterium 45-6 | reverse complement strand
AAAGTATTTAAAGAGTCATTTAAATTTATAATCTGTCAAAGTTAGCAAAAAACCATTCCGTGCTTAACATGCATATCTTTTTTTGAGAAATATTAATTTTTAGCGATCTTCGCATATTGTTTAAGAGCCGGGCAAAACAATTCGCCCGCCGTCAACGTTAAAAAAAACAACAAATGGCAAAAAACCGCCTCAAGAGAGCGCTAATTTCGCCAATTTACGCTTATCAAGCAACTTTCACAGTCCGCACTCAAATATCTTTTGAGGGAAACCTTTAGTTGCTAAAATTAATTCTACAAGATGGACATAGAGAAATTTATCCGGAAAATACCCAAAGCAGAGCTACACCTCCACATCGAGGGAAGCTTTCAGCCTGAGCTGATGTTCGAAATCGCGCAACGGAACCGAATCAACATAAAATACAAGTCTGTGGAAGAACTTCGGAAGGCTTACCAATTCAACTGCCTTCAGGATTTTCTGGACATTTACTACACCGGAGCAGGAGTTTTGCAGACCGAACAAGACTTCTACGACCTGACGATGGCCTATTTCTGCGAATGCGAGAAGGAAAATATACTTTTTGCGGAAATCATGTTCGATCCCCAAACCCACACCAAACGAGGAATCGCCTTTGCCACAGTGATTCAGGGAATCCAGCAGGCAAGAGAAGATTCCAAGGAAAAGCTCGGGATTGATTCGCTTCTGATTATGAGTTATCTCCGACACCTATCGGAAGCAGACGCATTTGAAACGCTGGAGCAATCGTTGCCTTACAAACATCTGATTCATTCCGTGGGGCTGGATTCTTCGGAGAAAGGCAATCCTCCCTCAAAATTTCGAAGAGTGTTCGAAGCTTCAGCAAAAGAAGGCTATAAGGTGGTGGCTCATGCCGGGGAAGAGGGCGACGCAAGTTATGTGTGGGAAGCGATTAACGAATTGGAAATTGCCCGGATAGACCATGGGAACAATTCTCTTAAGGACGAAAAACTGATTGCTGAAATTATCAAAAGGGATTTGGCTTTGACCGTTTGCCCCCTATCCAATTTGGAATTGCAAGTGGTGAAAGATCTGACAAGTCATCCGATTCGTACCATGCTCCAAAAAGGTTTGAAAGCAACTGTAAATTCGGACGACCCCGCCTATTTCGGGGGTTATTTGACTGAAAATTTCCTCCAAATACAGAAAGCATTGGAGCTGACAAAAGACGAGATTGTGACCTTGGTGAAAAATGGGTTTCAATATTCGTTCGCAGAAGATACTTTGAAAAGGGCTTATTTAGAAAAGGTGGACGACTTCGTCGAAAACTTTACCGAGTGAGGCAGCCAGCCTACAAATACACTTTCAGCATGGCATCCAATTTGGCCCAGACAAACTGAGGATCAATCGCCCCAAACTTTTCCTGAAACGTAAGCGAATCGTCTGCAACCAAAGCAGGATCAATGTCGCCAACCTCGACGCCCTGAAAACGGGGCGAAGCATTTGGCAACCACACCGATTTGGGAATGGAAGGCGAAAAGATAGCGAAAGAAGGAACATTCATCGCCTGCGAAATGTGACGGGGGCCACCTTCATTTCCAAAGAAGAAGGACGAAAAGGAGAACAAGGCAAGCAACTCCCGCAGGTTGCTTGCTTCCAAATCAATAAATATTCTGGGGCTTTTGCCCAAATCCTCAAATATTTTTTCAGCATTCCGTTTTTCGCGTTCGCCTGCATAGTTGAACACCAATTGAGCCGTTGGATATTCGTCCAAAATTCGACTCAAAGTATCGACCATTTTTTCTCTCGCCCATATTTTCTCGTCTAGGCGCGCCGTCACAGCACATACGACAATGGGCTTATCCAAATCCATCCCTTGAGCAATCATCTTTTTCGAGAATGCGGACCGCTCCTCCTCCAAAACATGCAGGCAGAAATCACGGACTTCCGCAATGGAATATTTGGCCTTCAAAGGGTTCAGAAGTTTCAGGGTATTGGTAACCTCATCGTCGTATCCGAGTGGCACTCGGCTATTCTGAAGCCAGCGGTTGTAAGACTTCAAGCGTCCGATACGCCACGGTGATCTTAGCGAAAACAAGCTAAACCACAAGGTCTTGACAGTAGAGCGAGTGTCGAGAACGATGTCGTAGTTCCCTTCCCGCATGATTTCCGCCACCTTTCCCACGTAAGTCAAAAATGGCTTCTGATCGGCTTCCGAAAAGCGGATAAGTTTGTCGATGTGGGGGTGGTTTTCAAAAAGAGGGGCAATCGCCTCGTTCAGCACATAATGGATTTCCGCCTGGGGAAAACTCTTCTTCAACGAAGAACACAGGACAGACGAGATGACCGCATCGCCCACCCGGCGGAAACGGATTATGAGAATTTTAGAAATTTGATTTTGCATACAATTTTTTGCTATAAATTGCCGAAGCATTTCAAGAAAGAAACTGCTCTATTTTCCGAATGATCGCTTCAGGTGGAATGCGCATACACTCGAATTTACTTTCATGTGTGCATTCGTTCTCGCCATACATGGAGCAGGGCTGGCAATCCAAGTTACGCATAATGACGTTCTCGCGCCCATAGTAAGGCGGATAATAACCATTCTGAGGAGCAGTAGGCCCCCAGACAGACACCACTGGCACTTTCAGAAAGAAGGCCATGTGCATATTGAAGGAATCCATTGCCAAAACGACTTTGCACTTCGACACAAGAACGATCTCCTCTGAAAACTTCACCTTTCCGATCAGCGAAACCACATGCGGATGCTTAACCATCCACCTGTCTCCGCATTCTTTCTCATACGTACCTCCCCCAAGGATCAACACTTGAAATTCGTCTTGCAGCTTCGCAAAATGGTCAATTACGACCTCCATCCGATCCAAGGGGTATATTTTGGAAGATTCCCTGGAAAAAGGAGAAAATGCGACAAACTTCTTGGACAGATCGAGGCCCAAACGGTCAACTGTATCACTGGAAAGTAAGCTCGGGCCAAGATCTGTCGAATAGTCGGTGCGAATGCCCACATCTTTGTAGTTGATTTGCGCCAAGGCTTCCTGATAGATCCCAATCATGGAAATATTATCGCAGCACTTATTCTTGAGCCTTTCAGTATGCCAAAAATGCTTGTCGTCTGCAACAACCACCTGAGTGTGGGGAAATTTCTGCCGGATATAGTAGTGAAGTTTTTTTTCAAATGAATCGTACTGGAAAAAAACAACTTGGTCAAATCCAGCCATATTCTTTTTTAGACAGAAGAGAAAGAGGCTTCGCTTAACGCAAAAGATGATGTTCCGAAACACCCCCACGGTTTGTTTCACTGGCATGGCAATCATCTGGAGGTTGGAGGGCATCAAGTCCGACAAAACGACAAAACGATTGTTCGTCAAGACTGTAAAATGATCCATTGGATATTTCTCCGCAAGAGCTCCAACCAAGGGAAGCGCGAGAAGCGCATCACCGATACGAGTATGCCTGACAACAAGCGTTTTTTTCATTCAGCATTTAACTTATCTGTGCTCCAAGCTTGCAAACAATCTCATCATTTGTCTTGAGCCACAAAGATACAACATTCGGGGAAATAGGAACAACATCCGCCTCCTATTGTAAAAGAATTTATCAAATTCTTTATGATTTTCGTGGGTAAGTGTTGGGCTTTGCATTCCTTAATCTGTGAACTGGACGAAGGGGCTACTTTGCAGGCGAATACACACGAGTCATTTTTTCGAGAAACACCTCGTAAGCGAATCTTTCACTGAATGTATGCCGCGCATTTTCGCCCAGACTGAATCTACCTGCCGGATTTTCCAGTAATTTCGCTATTGC
The DNA here is from genome assembly GCA_001897035.1 of Bacteroidales bacterium 45-6. Lineage (GTDB taxonomy): Bacteria > Bacteroidota > Bacteroidia > Bacteroidales > Dysgonomonadaceae > UBA1309. The sequence continues at coordinate 1,976 of MKRS01000657.1, read as the reverse complement.
TTCTGTCAATGCGGCCACATCTTCCGGCGGAACCAAAACGCCGTCTTTGCCGCTTTCAATGATTTCCTCTTGCGCCCCATTGTTGGTAGCCACCACAGGTTTCCCGGCTTGCATAAACTCGATGACCGTCAGCCCGAATGATTCCCGACAGATGGATGGTAAAACCCCGATATCCATTCCTCGAATGAATGCGGCAACGTGATGTACAAAGCCAACGAAGATAACCTTCTCGGCCAAGCCAAGTTCTGCAACCCGCTGTTTCAAGGTTGCTTCATAGGCGAGCTGTCCCTTACCAACAACCAGCAAGCAGAAATCGAGATGAGCCAACGGCCGCAACGCCTCAATCAGCACTTCAACGCCTTTCTCCGGGACGATTCGCCCCACAAAAGCCAACAGCGTAGCATCTGGCCCGATTCCGTATTTTTCTCTGAGATCAGTTACGCCTTCATCCCCACTGACTGGCGGCACGCTGTTGTACACCACTTGCATCTTGGATTCGGCTATGCAGGGATTGGACGATAGAAATTCGTATTGCGCAAGATGGGAAACGAATATGATTTTATCAATACTTTTATAAAGCCAACAGTAGAGCCAAGCAGTCTTCGCTCTTTTCACCAAATGACGAGTCAAGACAACCCGTGGTTTCCGGCGGGTGAGCTTGCTTGCAAAAAGTCCAATGAAAGCGTCCTTGAAGATGTGGGCATGGACAACATCGACACTTTCCTGGTCAATGATCCGCGCCAGTTTCCAGATCGACCAAATGTCGAAAAGGAATTTCATGGGCAGCCAAGTGGCATTTGCACCAAGTTCGGCCAGTTTGCTTGCCGTGTCAGAACTTTTTCTGGATACAAAGACTATTTTGTAGCCCAAGTTCAATAAGTTTCGCGAGAGATCGAAGACATATTGCTCTCCTCCGCCCCATTGCGGTGAAGCAAAGAGTTGAAGTACGCAACTATTACCACCAGTTTTTCGCATTCCGTCGCAACTCATTATCGAAATAGTGTTCCAAATTTCATATCCGACTGCAAATGTAGAAATTAAAACAAAATTATTTAAGCTTTCCCTGTTTTCTTTATGCAATTCCGTTTATTCTCAAGGTGTGTGATTTCGTAGCCACCATAGGTATCACCGAAGATCCAGAAACATTTCGTTAACAACCAGCCTTTGATTCTTGATTAAAATTTGTAGCTTTGCCGTTTATTTAACCAAAAAGAAACACGACGTCGTTTTACTCAAAAACGGATTCTTTATCATTGAAAATGAGAAAATTTACGCCAGTCTTAAAATATTTGCTGTCAATACATTTGTCAAGCATTCTATTTCTGAGTTTGTTCAGAATCATCCTTTTCGTCTCCAACACCAGCCACGTAACCGAAACCGGGCACAACACCAGCCTCTTTTTTCAGGCACTGCTTCGGGGGCTCCAGTTCGACAACCTCATCGCCTGCTATGTCCTAGCACTTCCACTTCTACTTTGGGTGGTGTCTGCCATTACTGGCAAATGGATGAAAGGGCTGGTCTGCTTCACGAACAGCTATTTCATCATCGTCAACGCCTTGCTGTTTGGGATAAGCACCATCGACATACACTATTTTTCGTATTTCTTCTCGCACATCGACAGTGGTGCTTTTGGCTGGCTCAAATTTGCCGGCACCACTGCCGGAATGGTCTTCGAGGATCTTTCCAATTATCTCTTCATCGGCTTGCACCTCGCACTTGTGTCCGTTTTTGCCGCACTGACTATCCGCTTCGGCAAGCAACTTAGAGGACAATATCCGGAGGGGTATCCCGATGTGAAGCTATTGCCCAAAGTCATTTGCGGAATCGTGGCCCTCGGACTTTGCTTCTTGGGCATCCGGGGAACCTTTCAACGCTACCCGCTAAGCGTGAGCTATGCCTATTTTTGCGACGATTCGTTTTTCAACCAACTGCCTGTAAACCCGGCTTTCTATCTTATAAAAAGCTATCAGCATTCG
>MKRS01000656.1 GCA_001897035.1 Bacteroidales bacterium 45-6 | reverse complement strand
GTCGAGTTGAATTTCCAAGAATAAATGTTGACGATTGAATGAGAATGTCATTGATGATAGTTTGATTTTGAATTGGAAATGGAAGAATACTAATCACACCTTTTTCTTGTGCAATTCCTTCATTATTATGAAGATAAACATTTTGACTTAATGTTATATTACGAGCATTGGGTCCTTCGTACCAAAATAGACTCGGTTGAATTAGAACTGCAGGTCCACTTGTTCGATTGAAGATCGATTGTTGAACATGGATATTTCTTGTTTCTAAAAGAATTCCACGAGCTCGATTATGTGACACAGTTAAATTTGTAATTGTTAACGAAGGTGTATCACTAACACAAACAAAATCTCGTAGATTCATATCAATTGAATTAGTCATTGTCACTATTCGTGTATTTGCCGAATGAAAATGAATAAATGCAATTGTTCCATTGGCATACGCAGTAAATGGTTGGTCATGTCGACTAAATTCTAAATGTGTTCCAACATCTAAATCCAATGGACCACTTCCAGTCACCGTTTCAATGATCATTGTTGTTGAATTAACAATTTCGAGAATAAGAAAATAAACAGCATGAACATTGACACCATCATCGCCCATTGATTGACATTGACTATCACTGATGGATATCCAATCTCTTGCATCAGAAAAATGAATACAATCAACAATTGAACTCATCCAACGACCTTCACGTGGAATCAAATGATAATCTTTGATAGTGACTCTTCGTACGCCTAGATTGAGAAAACCCATACACCAACATGTATACATTCGCACGGATTCAACTCGTAAATCGACAACAAATTGAGCATCTAAACAATTGTGTGTGGCAACATAACGAACAACAATTGCATCGCCTGTCTCAAATTCTGTTGGTTTCAGTAATGGAACACGTAATACACTTTCAGATACATTCGTTGTCTTTGAATCATTCACCGATGGATGTTGATAGATTTCATACGTTCGAGAACCAAATGCAGGTCTCATTTCAATTGGATCATATCGAAGAATAGCAAAGACTTGTCGATCAACATCAACTTTATGAGGAGATACTATTTCAACATCAAGATATTTCTCTTCAACATTAACTACGTATCCACCTGTAAATGGAAGAACATCGAAATCAATTGAAAACAT
>MKRS01000655.1 GCA_001897035.1 Bacteroidales bacterium 45-6 | reverse complement strand
CCTCCATCTTCTTGTCGATCACATAGAAGAAGAGCAATCCAACCCCGACTAAGAACGGAATGGACGGGAAAACACTCACAAGCATCTTGGCTCCTTCGGCCACACTTTCGGGTTGTACCACCCCATGGCCTGCCCCATCTTTGACAGCCACGTATCCATACAGGCTCAAAATCCAAGTCACCAAAGCTCCGCCGATGGAGAGACCCGCCTTGAGACCCACCATCATCGCCGAAAAAATGATCGCCGTAGCACGGCGACGGGTTTTCCACTCGGAATAGTCGGCCACGTCGGCTATCATCGCCCACAGAATCGGAATCGTGATGCCGTAGGTGAAGCCATGCAGGATTTGCGAGACGAACATCATCCAAATGTCGGTCGGCTTGAAAAATATGAACAACGCCACAAAAGCCGTAGCCACCAACAAGCCATATCTATACACATCCCTTTTCCCGTATTTGTCGGCAAGCTTCTTCGAAAGCGAGATTCCCACGATCATGAAAATGATTCCGCCAGCGTTAAACAACCCGAATCCGGCCGAAACAGGATCAGAACCAAAGAAGTTGAGACCGATCCGGGAAAGTGCCAACGTGATGGGACTGATGAATCCCGCAAGCGAACTTTTATCGACAAAGTTGTTGAAATAATACACATACGCCCCACCCTTCATTGCCAAGGTAATAAACACCAAAATGGTGAGAACCAGCATTATCAACCAAGGTTTGTTTTTTGAAAGGTCGGACAAATCGTCTTTCAGGGAAGACTTTTGCTCGGGACTTGGCACAATGCGTTCGCGGGTGGTGAAAAAGGTGATGAGCAACATGATTGTTCCTATCACGGCCAGCCACGACATCACAATCTCGATGCCCAAAGCCTTGTCGCCGCCTCCGGCATGGTCGATGATCGGCAGCATGAACACCTGCACGAAGAATTGCGCAAACATAACGGCCACAAACCGGTAGGAAGAAATGCTGTTGCGTTCGATCATGTCGCCTGTAATGACCCCGCTCAAGGCAGAATAGGGCAAATTGCTGGAAGCATAGAGCAACAGCAGGAAGGTGTAGGTAATAGCCGCATAAATGAGTTTTCCCTTGTACGAGAAGTCGGGCGTGGAGAATGCCAGAAAGGCGACTACACCGAGAGGAACAGCCGTGAAAAGCACCCAGGGACGAAATTTGCCCCACCGGGAACGAGTTCTGTCGGCCAGCACCCCGACGATGGGATTGAACACGAAGGCGGCTACCAATCCCACCGAAAGCATCACAATCGAGGCATCGGTGCTTTTTAGTCCATAAATGTCGGTGTAAAAATAAGCCAAGTAGGTGATTAAAGTTTGGAATACCAAGTTGGCAGCCAAGTCGCCAAGGCTGTAGCCGACTTTCTCAACAAACGATATCTTCCGCGAATTTGATTCCATTTCTTTGATTTTTTGATTGTAAGGTTATTCTCCGGCAATATGGAGGAGAAGTTGATTTCTTCGTTTTATTTAATTGTAAATTATTTGACTTTCAGGAGCTCCCAGGTAGCTTGGTTTAAGTCCGCCGGTGTCGATCAGTATTTTCTGAAGGACAATGCCCGGATCCAGCACGCGGAAACGGAGAACGTGCTTTCCCGCAGCTTCCACGTTGTGCTTTGTGACCGACTTGATGATGTGTTCGGCTTGCCACTTGCCGAGTTCGCCCCGGTAATGCCCGTTGAAATTGACAACCTGCGGATTTTTGCCGTCCAGAGAAATTTCATAACGCAAGCCCTTGTTGGCATTGTAGTTCAAGGTAGGAGAAAGCAATGCCTGCACCTCAACAGGTCCGGAAGAATGGAATTGGATGTCGTATTCCACGTACACAGCCACATTCTCGTCGGGAGAGACATTCTGAGGAAAGGTGGTGATCGCCGACTTGGTCTTGCCCAAGAACGGAATCACTTCCCAGCGGAGCTTGTCCGAATGGGTCACCCGGCTGAAATCTTCCGCCTCGATGGACACATAGCCATCTTTTTCCAAAAAAAGTCTTGTTTTTAAGGTATCCGCCTTTTGCTCCTTCACGTAAGTCACCTTTGGCATGATGCTCTGCCGAGGCTCTTGCCAAGAAGTGTATCCAATCCTTACCTGATCCATGATATGATCCCATTTTCCTGCGGATATTTCCTTGTTGTAATGGTTGGTCAGGACAGAATCGCGCTGGAAATACAGCTTCGCCTTGTCGGCCCATTTGTTGGCTTCCGGATCGTTCTTGGCTGCAAAAAACCGGTTCTTTGCCACGGCAAAATACATGTCGTAGAGATTCGAGCAGGTATTCACCGGAAACAATACCAATTGATCGAAGGCATCTTTGTATTCTGCAGGTATTTCGTAGTATAATTTCATGGCATCCAAGGCCAAGTTTCGATAATCGTTGGTCACCCGCTCAAACTCGTTGTAATTTTCGAGGCTGTATGTTCGGGAGTTAAGTAATTCGGGAGTTACCCGGCGGTTGTACTTCGAATAGAGGTTGATGATCCGTGCCGACTCTCTGGCGTATTTTGATCCAAATTGCTGCTCGCACCAGTTTTCAGTGTGTCGTAGCAAGTTCTGGGAATTGAATTGCGAGGGATTCCAAGCCATGTCGAGGAAAAAGCTGATCGGATATTCCATCGGCTTGAGATCGCCTACATTCACAATCCAGAGTTGGCTAATGCCGTGCGTGTAGCTAAGGTTCATCTGCTCCCACACACGTTGTATCGGATTGATATTGATCCATTTGGAATTGCGGGGAGCCCCCACGTAGTCAAAATGATAATACATCCCGTAACCGCCTTTTCGGGGCTTGGCATTCAGGTCAGGCAATTTCCGCACATTTCCCCAATTGTCGTCGCAAAACAGCAAGGTCACGTCGTCCGGAACATGCATACCGTGGTCGTAATAATCTTGTACTTCTTTATATAAAGCCCACACTTGTGGTGTCTTATCCGCTTTTTGCCCTGTCACCTTTTCAATGATCCTGCGTTGATCCTTCACGATCTTTTCAAGCAGGCTGATGTTGGTTCCTTCTTCCATGGCTTCGTCGCCATCTCCACGCATACCAACCGTGACTATTTTTTCCCAATTTTTGCTGCGTTCGATGCCAAATGTCCACGATTTCCTCAATGCCTCGGCATTTTTCGCATAATCCCACACGTTGGGCAGGTTGTTCCTCTCCACAAACCGATGCCAGTCCTGCTGCGCCATCGCCATCGGCTCGTGGTGGGAAGTCCCCATGATGATCCCCATTTCGTTGGCAAGCACTCCGTCCTGAGGATCGTCGTCGTAAAACGCACTTCCCCACATGGCAGGCCACAAATAGTTTGCCTTGAGGCGAAGCAAGAGTTCGAACACTTTCTCGTAGAATTTGCTGTTGAAGCCTCCGAAAGTGGCTGTTGACCAACCGCTCAATGCGGGTGCTTCGTCGTTCAGGAAAATGCCCCGGTACTTCACCGCCGGTTCGCCGTCGGTGTATGTTCCTTTCTGAAAATAAATCCGATCCTTATGAACGACTGGTACATCCGCCCAATAATACCAGGGAGAAACACCGATCTGCCTCGACAATTCATAGATGCCGTAGATGGTGCCACGCTTGTCGCTCCCGGCAATCACCAATGCCTCATCAACACCGACCACGGGCTGCGAAACATACCGGATGATGTATTTTTCGTTTTTGCCTTTCAGCTCCGATCCGTCTATTTTTTTGCTTCCGATAAGTTCATCCACCAAGGAATTCGTGCCGATAGTCCCGACGATGATTAGCGGGGATTTGGCACCTGAGATTTCATTCACCACTTGCGGCGACACTCCCGTAACCCTCTGAAAATCGGATTTCAAATCGTTCACAGCCCGGACAATGCCCGCATCTGCGCCCGAATTGACAAATAAGGTCGTGACGGCCGAAGCTTCGCAAAGCAGCATGTTGGTGTTGCTCTTTTGCGTGACTATGAAATTTTCGGCTCCGCTGATATTCCCTGAAATGCAATAGAGAATACCCAATGCGAATGCGACCTTGTTAAAAAAGCTCATCTTCCCTTTTTTATATTGTTCTATATCAAATGATGGATTGCGCCAATGGCCCAGTCTTTTTCATCATGGCAATTTCGTTTCCATTCAGTTTATTCGTTGATAATGGAAAAAATCAACGTCCACGTATCCGCCAAGATTTTTGGTTGCATAGTTGAATATGGCAAACTTGCTGCCCATAAACATCCGCCGGTAATCAAAAATCATTTTGTATTCCGGGCCGATGGGCGTCCATTTCTTATTATCCAGGCTATAATAGAAGGTGGCATTGTCCTTGTGGAGGTTGAAATCGCCGTCCACACGGAGGTAAACCACATTCCGAAGCAATTTCATCCGGGCTTTTTCTTCCACTTTAACGCCTGTGATTGCCTTTGAATCCTCCGCCAAGGAGACCGAATTCGAGGCCATGACCAAATATTTAGCCTTGCCCTCGGCCACCACCGACAATACGCCGGCATCGCCGTTGAAAGCACTTAGTCCGGCCACGTCGCCATCCTTCATCTTGGACACGTCGAGGGCGACCACCCCGCTGCATTCCGGACCTTCCATCCGTTGTGTGATGGAATTTGGAGCAGCAAACAAGTTGTCCACCACCCGGTTTGTCTTGAGTCTCAAGTAACCTTTGCGTTCGACGAGCTACCAAGCCTTGTTCTCCGGATTGTGGTTCCATTGCCAATTGATTTTCAGCTTATTTCCAGAGAAATCATCGCTTTCCACAATTCTTTTCCCGGTGTCATGCGGCTTGAGAGGCGTGGCCCAATTGAGAGGCACCTTGCCGTTTTCATCTCCAAGCATCGGCCAACCGTCCACCCAGCGAACAGGCATCAGCAACGGCACTCGGCCCACTCCTCCCCGATCCTGAAAGATCAACCCATACCAGTTTCCATTTTCATCGTCAATGATGGAACCCTGCCCGCAATAAGGGAAACCGGCAAAATTGTCTTCCAAGATCACCTTTTTTTCATAAGGACCTGTAATCTTGTCGGCCCGGTAACAGACCTGGCGACGAGCTTTTCCCCTTGGCCACGAAATCATCAGCAGGTAATATTTGCCGTTGTGCTTAATAACCTGGCTACCTTCCAGCAAGCCGGTTTCGTCCGCATCACGTTCAAAAACACGTTGATCCGTACCACCGGGTTTCACCCCAGTCAGATCGCTTTTCAGTTCCCGCAACGAACCTGTACCCGAAAAGACATACACCCGGTTGTCGTCGTCGAAGAAAAGGGAAGCATCGTGAAAATGCTGTGTGCGGGTCACCAGTTCCCATTTGTCCGTAGATGGATCGGTAGTAGAATAAATATACGCCTTGAAAGGCTTGTCGTTGGGCGAGAAAAGGACATAATATTTCCCGTTGTGATAACGGATGGACGAGGCCCATTGCCCACGTCCGTAAACCGTGCCGCCCTTCAAGTCGTAGTTCGGCGTATCGGTCAACTTGTCAAACACATAGCTCGCTAATTCCCAGTGCACCAAATCCTGCGATTTCATCACTGGTGCTCCCGGCATAAGGTGCATGGTGGTGCTTATGAGGTAGAAGTCGCTGCCTGTGCGGGTGATCGACATATCGGGTACATCGGCCCATATCACAGGGTTGGTGAACGGTGTCGAGTTCTGCGCATGACTTGCACAGGCAATCAACAGCACACCATAGGCAGCGAGGATTCTTTTGACTCTATCTTTCATCTTCAAAAAAAATATAAATCATTGGATTGCAATCCATTTTCATTTTTTACGGGCAATAAGATACCGCCCTCCGGCTTTT
>MKRS01000654.1 GCA_001897035.1 Bacteroidales bacterium 45-6 | reverse complement strand
TAAAATGCAGCAATCATCGCTTTATAAAGTTCTCAATACTGAGAATTTCTCTCGGGCGTACTAAGTCTGTACTTGAAATATTCCCTTTTGCATCAAGCAGTATATATCTTGGTATGCTTGAGATTTTCAAATGCTTAATGTATTTTGTGTCAAAATTTCCAGAGAGGATATATGCGTAATTTTCAATACCCAATTCGATGGCTTTCTGCTTTGCTTTATGAAAATCTTGCATCTTATCCAGTGACAAATAGATAAATTGTACTCCAGTTTCTTCTAATTTTTCCGTATTACTCTTACCCAAAATAATTTCTTCAATACATGCGTGACACCACGTTGCCCAATGATCGATAATGATCGGATGTCCGCTGCGTTGACGGATTAAACCCCCGATGCTTATTTCGGAACTATCCTTCAGAGATATTGCTTTTTCACTCAGAATATCCGCAGAAAATGTACTATTGAGCTTTTTGTACTCATCGTAGGTGTATGAGATGTATTCATTATACAGCTTGTTTTGCATCTTATCTTTATGGGCATTGTACCAAGTCTCAACATCAGGATCTACATTGTATTCCTTACTGTTGGATCTGTAAATTCTATTAAACATGTCTGCTATTAGATATTCGCGTTGCTCTCCCTCAAAGTACTTGTTTATCGTGTCAGTTGAAGCCATTAACTTGTTTTCCGACTGTATGCCTTAGCATAAAAGTAAGGCAAGGCACCTCAGGCCACGTCTGTAATAGAAATCGTCCATCAGGTATGGCGGGGTGGATTCGTGTATTTTGGAAAATATTTTGTTGTTTAATCGTAGAATGTCTGAGTGTCGCATTCTTTTATTGCTGTCACTCAAAGTTCTATATAGGTAGTAAAAATAATCTGCTTTTTCTTCGTTAATTCTCATCGCTTTATAGATGGAGGGGAGATTGTTTAGCATATTAATGCGTTGATTATAGACACTATCTATAATTTGAAGACACTCACGTAAATCAGTTGTTGTATCAATCTTTGAAAGCACACTTCGATCAATTTCATCGATTTGCCGAGATGTGTTCGAGCCGTAGTTGATTTCGTTTTTTCCTTTAAATACAACATCAAAAAGACCTTTCTGTTTTTCAGAATAATCTACAATGACATTCAGGCTATCTCCCTGAGTCAAAAGAATCACTTTGTTGTTATACAACCATCCACAAGAGATGATGCTGTGAAGGCTGTTCGGGATGAATGACACTTGGAATGTGGTGTCTGTCAGCGTTGTCTTTTGCCCTATGTGTTTATTTATAACAGGAAGGGGGGTGAAAGTATAATTATCAGTCCTCGGAGGTTGATAAAAATAAAGGCTCGCCTCACCTTTTGTCCTATCTAAAACGTTTAGCACGACTTGTTGAGAATACGTTGTAGAAAAGATGAAGAAACTTAAGATTGCAAGCCCAAACGTTCTTTTATGCAGTAGGCATAAAAAGGATTTTATATTCATAATTCTAATTTTTAGGAACATACCTGCTGAAAACTACAGGTATGTTCCGATAATTAATTCAATGCTTAAGCACAAGCACAAGAAGCAAACAGGGTAGTACATCCGAATTTATATGTTGTTGGACAAGTGGATCCGCAATAGGATGGATCATTGTTGTCAGCATCGGAGTCATAACATCTCACGTAGCAACTTTTAGTGCTGGAGCCACTACCACTCCCACTTCCACTTCCGCCAAAAATGGCCTTCAACTGATCTCTTGACAAAATTTCCGTAGCATCCAGATCAGCTACATTCAAACGAATTTTTTTCATGTAGATTAAAAATTAAAGAAATTATTTGCTCCCCGCCCGTACTGCAGGTTAGACAGAAAGAAAATATTCTTGATCCGGGAAATGCTTTCAAGATGCCTCCCCGACAATTACTTATCATCCATCTTCATATTCGCAATCCCCAGCATGTTACACAATTTGTCCAAATCATTCTGTCTTCTAATGTCTATCTGTTCGAAAATGCTATTCGGCTTAATCAATAGTAGCAAAGGAATAGCCTGTACCGTGTATTTTAGTTTCACTTCATTTATCTTATCGGCAGCCAAGACACTCCGCCATGGTATCTCTTCTTTTTTCAGTAGTGCCTTCCAGTTCTCCACAGTCTCAGGCTTATCCATTGATACATAGACCATGTTGAGCTTGGTATGCGATTTTTTGTATAGCTCTTTCAACAATGGGATTAGTTTGTGGCATGGGTCACACCACGATGCAGAGAAGACAACCAACGTAAATTTTGTTGTGTCTTCCACGATTGGTTCCAATTTTCCAGTTTTAGATGATGGCAATAGGCTGTTCTCAAAATGAATTGTTGAAAGATATTTCCGCACTTTTTTTCCAAAATAGCTGTTCTGCTGCGCTCCTGAAAAACGGCGAAATACTTCCTCGATGTCTCCTCGCGTCCTGTAAGTACTCAAAGTCGATGACAGGATTGAAATGAAGCGTTGGGAGTCCGGGTAATCTTCTGTTAGAGAGATGTAACTCTTCAATAGCGACGCATAGTCTTCAGTACTTAAGTCAAACATGCTATAACAGTAATACATGCAATTGAGGGATGCTTCCAACTCTCTGTCGTCGGTGTCTTCCAGCATATAGATATTATCATACCTTGTTTTAAAACTTTGCTTGCCTGTGATTTCATCATAACAAAAGACATGCGGAGTTATTTCGGTTTCAATGTACCTCAATTTTGTCGGTTTGGAGGTTTTCCGTGCAAACACGACACTTCCAGTTTTCAGGGTGTCTCCGTTCTGTATCTTCGTGAATGTAATTATTTTTTCAATGCTGTCATTTTTTATGGGTTCAGTCAGTGTCATAATGTAGATGCGCTCATAAATGCTATCCGGATAATGGAACAACCACGTGTGCCCATCCTTGGAAGTCCCGTCAAAACTCAGCTTGCTTAACTTCTCCGTTTTATCCTGAAGGAATATATTTAGCCGAACAGCTGACAGATTCACCATCTTGTCAAAATAAAGCTCGATTGTGTTTTCCCTATTGTCTTGTCCAAAAGACGCTCCGGAATAACAAAGTGCTAAGAACAAAAACAAAACTGTACAATACTGATTTTTCATGTCGGTTTATTATTAGAAAGATAGATTTAATTCTCTTCTAAAGAAATAAGCTAATTAGCGCATGGCAGATATACTGGGGTGTGCCATTAAGTGTAACAGTTCCACAATTACTTTGCGTATCATCGGCAATGCAAGTGCCAAGAGAGTAATCTATGTGTTTTGATGCACTTTATTATTTATCCGTTAATATCCCTTGTGGGGCATTGGTTTTAAGTATGTACCACACTTGCAAATATATGGGACTGAATGTTAAGAAACAATAGTCTTCATCGGAATAAATAGGTATATATAGGGTGTTTAACGTTTATGTGGAATATATGTGATTGTTTATTAGTTTTTTATGAAATGAATATATATGACTCCCGGTTCGGGCTTCAGGAAGATTGGTCTAAAAACAAACGTTGCTGGTGGATAATTGAACTCAGATGGGAGTGATCTTGCCTTATTCTTCTCTTGTCGAGTTTCAGATGTATTGAACAGAATATAGACTCATTTTCTGTCAAGACGATTGGCTAATAGCTTTTTACGAAACCATCGCTATTCATCTCCCGCTCTTTAGCTCGCCCGCTTGCATCAGGTTTGCACTCGATCTGTTGGATTCCTTCCCGAAAATAGAATTCCTTCTGCTTTGTCCCTTCGATTTTATTACTAATTTTGCTGGAAATAATTATGATTTTTTGAAAAACTATTATTCGCATATAACGCTATGGAAGAAAAAACGAAAACTGCCGCTGTTGCACCCGAACTTAATTTTGACATCGCATTGAATGAGGATGCCGTCGCCAAACTGAAAACAGTCGCCAAATGGAGCAACATATTGGTTATTACCTACTATGTTTTGATTGGGATATCGATAATCTTTAGCTTGTTCTCATTTAAAATCGTTGAAAAACTGCTCTATCTGACCGGGCAATCCATGCCTCCCGTGCCTTTTGGGGCGTATGTTACCAATATCCTCGCCAGCTTCGTCTTCTATGGGATTGTGGTGGTTCCATTCTTTTTTCTTCAACGGTTTTCCAAAAAGGCCAAGCGTGCCCTCGTTGAAAAAGACGAAAGGCTCGTAGCGGATGCATTTGCCGACCAAAGCATGTTTTTCAAGCTATTCAGTTGGTATGCAATCGTTGGGGCTGCAATTGTATGCACGGTCTTTATCGGTCTCATTTTAGTACTTTTCTTGGTTGCTTGATAGGACGAAGATATTGCCCCAGGCCGGATTTCCTTGCGATTTCCGGCTTTTTTTGTAAGCATAATGTTTATTTTTCGGAAAAAAGAGAGGCCTTTTGTCCTGCTCGAAAAGTTTTTTATTATTTTTGATTTCTATCTCGCATCACACTATATGAACCCGATCGAACAACAAATACGCTCGCTGCGCGAAGAACTGCATCGCCTCAACCACGAATATTACGTGTTGTCGCAACCAAGTATCAGCGATTACGACTTCGACCAGAAGCTGAAATTGCTCGCCCAATTAGAGGCGGAGCACCCCGAATATTACGATGCCAATTCGCCGTCGTTGCGTGTGGGGAGCGACCTGACGAAGAATTTCGTCCAAGTGAAGCACCGCTATCCGATGCTGTCGCTTTCCAACACCTATTCCGAATCGGAAGTGCTGGAGTTTTACAACCGGGTGGAAAAACTATTGGGCAGCAAGGACTTTGAAATTGTTTGCGAACTCAAGTTTGACGGCACGTCTATCTCGCTGACTTATGAGAACGGCCTTCTCAAGCAGGCTGTCACCCGTGGCGATGGGGTGCAGGGAGACGATGTGACGGCCAATGTCCGCACCATCCGCAGCATCCCGCTGGTGTTGCGCGGAGAAGGCATCCCGGCTTTGTTCGAGATCCGGGGCGAAATATTGATGCCTTGGCATGTGTTTGAAAAGTTGAACGAAGAACGTGCTGCGCAGGAAGAGCAATTGTTTGCCAATCCACGGAATGCGGCTTCGGGTACCTTGAAATTGCAGGATCCCAAAGTGGTGTCTTCGCGCGGATTGGACTCGTATCTCTATTACATGATGGGCGAAAACCTGCCGTGCGGCGAGCATTATGCCAATTTGGAAAAAGCCCGCACCTGGGGATTCAAGGTCTCGGATGCGATGAAGGTGTGCCGTTCGCTCGACGATGTGTTCGCCTATCTCAACTATTGGGATGTGGAGCGCAAGAATCTGCCGGTGGCTACGGACGGTGTTGTCTTGAAAGTCAATTCGTTGGAGCAACAGGAGGAACTCGGCTACACTTCCAAGTTTCCCCGCTGGGCGATCGCTTATAAATTTCAGGCGGAAAAAGAATGGACGAAACTAAAGGAAGTCACCTACCAGGTGGGTAGAACCGGGGCTATTACGCCGGTGGCCAATCTGGAGCCAGTGCAACTGTCGGGAAGCGTGGTGAAGCGGGCTTCGCTCTACAATGCAGATGCCATTGAAGCCTTGGATTTGCACATTGGGGATACGGTGGGCGTAGAAAAAGGGGGCGAAATTATCCCGAAAATAACGGAAGTGAAGCTTGAAGCTCGTCCTGCTGGAGCTGAAAAGGTGTTCTTCATCCAAACCTGTCCCGAATGCGGCACTACTCTTGTGCGGGACGTGGAGCATCTCTACAAGGCTGGATTCGTTAAGGACATTGCGGATCTTTACGAATTGAAATGGCAAGAAGTGATGCGCCTCGAACGATGGGGCGAGAAAAGCGCCAGGAACCTTACCGATAGCATCGAAAAATCGAAAACAGTGGCCTACGAACGCGTCATATATGCCTTGGGGATTCGCTACGTCGGCGAAACGGTGGCTGCAAAGTTGGCTCAGGCATTTCCCAACATAGAACTCTTGGAGGCGGCTTCTGCTGAGGCGTTGACCCGGGTGGACGAGATCGGTGAACGCATTGCCCAAAGCGTGGTGTCGTTTTTTGCCAACGAAGAAAACCGCCGGTTGGTGGAACGCTTGAAGCTCGCAGGGCTGCAATTTGCCGCCGTTGAAGCAGATACTTCCCTTCAAACAAATGCTCTTGGGGGAAAATCGTTTATTATCAGCGGTGTGTTCTCCCTTCATTCGCGGGACGAATACAAGGTGATGATCGAGCAAAACGGTGGCAAAAACGTCAGCTCCATATCGGCTAAAACCGATTTTGTGTTAGCTGGTGAAAACATGGGCCCTGCCAAGCTCGAAAAAGCTGCCAAATTGGGAATCCCGATTATCAATGAAGTTCGTTTTCTTGAAATGCTGGAAGGGAATGCCTTATGAAAAAAAAGTTAAGGCATTTTATCCGTCAATATTTACAAAAAGAGAATGCAGTTTTGGCTTCGAAGCAAAATAGGAAAGCTTTGTATCAGCCCTTCGGCAACATTCGCACGGTGGCTGTATTGGGGAAATCCGAACAGCTTGAAGAACTGAACCTGGTGGCTCAAGACCTTAAGGATGAAGGCAAAAACGTTTTCGTGTTTCTGATCGTGTCATTGGAAGACGTTGAAAAAACGGTCGGGCTGAAAGAAAAGTTGTCGCCCGACTGCCACTTGATTGATCCGAAGGGGTTTTCGTGGAAAGGTGCTTTAGTTGGTTCTGGTAAGAACAAATTCCTTGAAACAGAATGCGATGCCGTGTTCGACTTTACTTGCGATGATGTCCGTTTCCATCAATTGATGCTCTCACATCCTTGCCCGTTTCGGGTCGGGATAGTAAGTTGCGACTATCCACTTTACGACTTTTGCATTCTCAAAGACAATGCGCAGGGGCTGACCGAGGTTTACCAGCAGATAAAAAAATACCTAAGCAGTATCCGACAAGCACAATAAATTCTTAACTTTGCTCGGCTTTTAGGCAAGCCTACATAAATTGCTACTTATGTCAAGAATTAATCTCAAAGGGATGGGGGTAGCCATGATTACTCCCTTTAAAGAAGACGAAAGCGTCGATTACGATGCTCTGTCTCACCTCGTCGATTATCAGCTTCAGAACGGTACGGATTATTTGGTCGTGCTTGGCACTACTGCCGAAACGCCAACCTTGACCGAAGATGAAAAACACAACATCGTTGATTTAATCGCCTCTAAAGTCAACGGGAAAGTGCCCTTGATACTTGGAGTGGGCGGGAACGATACCCGAAAATTGGTCGAAACCCTCAAAACGAACAAGTTTTCAGGAATTGACGGGATCTTGTCTGTCGTCCCCTACTACAATAAGCCTTCGCAGGAAGGAATTTTCCAGCATTACAAAGCGATCGCCGAAGCTTCCAGGCTTCCGGTGGTACTCTACAATGTGCCAGGACGAACCGGCGTGAATATGTCCGCAGAGACTACTTTGCGTCTTGCCAACGAATTCAAGAACATCGTGGCAGTGAAGGAGGCTTCCGGCAACATCTCCCAGATGGATGACATCATCAAGCGTAAGCCGAAGGATTTTGACGTTATTTCGGGAGACGACGGCATCACTTTTCCGCTCATTACTCTTGGTGCGGTTGGCGTGATTTCTGTGATCGGAAACGCTTTTCCGAAGGAGTTCAGCCGCATGACACGCTTGGCTCTTGAGGGGGATTATGCGAGTGCTTTGAGGATTCACCACAGTTTCAACGAACTCTTCAACCTGCTGTTTGTGGACGGCAATCCCGCCGGAGTGAAATGTATGTTGCACATGATGGGCTACATCGAAAACCGCCTCCGTTTGCCTTTGGTGCCCACGCGGATCACCACTTTTGAGAAGATCCGGGAGGTTTTGCTGCAACTGAACATAAAATGTTGAAATGTCTAAGCTGTTTAAATAAAAGTAGTTAATCAGTTATTCGAAAAAGTATAGAAAAAAGTTTGCGATTTGCTTTGCAGATATATCAAATCTGATTACCTTTGCACTCGCAATTCGGAAATAATGGCCGCGTAGCTCAACTGAATAGAGTAGCTGACTACGGATCAGCCGGTTGCAGGTTTGAATCCTGCCGCGGTCACCAAAAGAGAGAGTTTTCAAAAAACTCTCTCTTTTTTCTTATAAGATTTATCAAGACTTCTTAGCGAGGTCGGTAATGGAATAAGCGATCCAATTGTTTTCCTTTAAATCAATTCTCTTTTCAGAAGTTTTCACTATCACTTTTCCCCCAAGAATATTTTTTCTACATTTGATGCAACGTACCGAAATCCTTTACGTCTATTATAAGAGAGTGAAAAACGGATGACAGAACAGCAACTCATAGAGGGATGCAAAAAAGGAGATAATAATGCGAGGAGATGTCTTTATGAGCAATATGCGCGAAAGATGTTCGCTTTGTGCTACCGCTATGTCAATGAGTATGAAGTGGCGCAGGATGTCTTGCAGGATGGCTTTTTGAAGGTGTACGAACGCATACACGGGTTTGCTTCCCAAGGTTCTCTAGAAGGTTGGCTCAAGCGCGTTTTTGTGAATACCTCACTGGATTATCTGCGAAAGCAAAAATACCATGTAAGTGTTGACGAAATAGCATTAGCCGACGAGCTGAGGGAGCCGGATGACGTGTCTGGGGATTCGCCGGATATTCCAAGCGAAGCCTTATTATCCATGCTTCAGAAGTTGCCCAAAGGATATGCCACCGTGTTCAATTTGCTCGCGGTGGAGGAATATTCCCCGAAGGAAATTGCTGCGATGTTGAATATCACCGAGGGCGGTGTCCGTTCTCAATATGCGAGAGCCCGGAAAATATTGATAAAAATGGTTCGGGACTATCAGGTTCAAAACGGATGAAAGAAAAGAAACACGACATAGAGGAGATTTTTGCTTCGAAGCTGAAAGGCTTTGAAATGGATGTTCCAGATGCAGTTTGGTCCCGGTTGTCGGATAAACTGACGGAGGGAAAGGTTGCCCCGCAGCCAAAGAGACTCTCGAAAAGGGTGGTCTTGTGGTGGAGCATCGGTGCAGTCGCCTCGCTTCTGCTGTTGATGCTGGCGATTCGGCAAGAAGGAAAGGATTCCCCAATCAACAAGTTGAGGGACGAATCCCGGAATATCGTTCAAGAAACTAGGAGAGAGCCGGAGTCCATCCGCAATTATGCGAGAAA
>MKRS01000653.1 GCA_001897035.1 Bacteroidales bacterium 45-6 | reverse complement strand
GCTACGTCGTTGATGCTGACATTTTCGAGCAGGATGTCCACGTAGTTTGTCCCGTCGTTCCGGGGAATTTTTACTTTGTTGAGGACAAGATCCTTGTTGACGATGTTTGGCGAATTGTATATCTTGAATGGGCCGATTCCGGTTCCCACCCAGATGTTTCCTTCCAAATCTTCTTTTATTCCTTTTATTAGTTTGAAGTCGAGTTTGTTGCCGTCTTGATCTACAAAGCTACTGACGTATTTATAAGTGTCGTCCGACACATCGTCCACAGTGCCGTTGTCATTCCAGATAAGAATCCGGGCTTGTTTGATAGATGCAATAATCCACTTGTTTTGATAACTGTCAATGAAAAATTGGGTTACGGAATTATATGGTTTTAATTCTGGAAACGAATATTTTTTCCATGTTCCGGCTTTGGTCATCATTGATACAGTGTTGTCCACGCCAGTGTTGACTACCCACAAGTTATTGTTGGAATCATATGTCAAACCAGTCACTCGAATGTAATGCGATGGAAGGCTTCCTGTGATGTCTTGCAACGTGCTATTGGTGGTATTGTACAATTTAGCGCATTCGGTGCCGTTGAATTCATAGATTCCTTCTCCCCAAGATGCCACAAAATAGTGGTTGGCATCGGAGGGGTTCATCGCTACCGACGAAAAGTCGTAAGAGAAATTGCCGTTGAATTGGTTGATCTGGTTTATGTCGGAGTTTTGCCATTTGCTTCCGTCGTATATGCTAAAGGCGGCCGGATACTTGAACCGGTCGTATTCGAATCCACCTCCCATAACTAACAGCTTGCCCTGTTCGTATTTCATGTCAAAAGGGTAATTTGAAAGCGGCCCATTCGCATACAATCCTTCCTGTAGCACCGTGCTGTTACCTCCGTTCGTGGCGGGGGCTTGTACTTGCGATAAGCCCTTGTTTTGATACCCTACCCAAAAAGTACTGTTCGCCCCAGGTGCTATCGCCAGTATTTTTCCTGATGGGTTATAAGTGTAGGTGAAAGTGTATAAGTCGGTGAAATCATAAATGACATTGTCTTTGAATGCGACTAATTTTCCATCCGAGCTAAGCATGTTTGTTGGACCCCAGTCGATGGCTCGCTCCAAAGTACCGTCGGTTTTTAAAGCGCAAATAAG
>MKRS01000652.1 GCA_001897035.1 Bacteroidales bacterium 45-6 | reverse complement strand
TTTTGCGGTGCTATTTGTCTGTGCCTTGGCATCTACCTCGTGCGAAAAATACATCGACATCGACGAATATGTCTATGACAAGATGACGATAGACTCCATATTTGCCAGCAAAACAAGGATATTGCAATATATCAACGGAACGGCAGCCTATTTGCCGGATGAATCCAAATACATTGGCGACTGGTATGCAGAAGCTAAAACCGTGTCTCCCAGCGGTATGGGGGCAGATGAGGCGATACAGCCCTGGCCCGATGACAACCATCCGGGCTCGAAGTTGGTGATAGACGCCATCACGCCCAGAAATACGGCAGGTGTCAATCCTTGGCCGAATTATTACAAGGGAATCCGTAAGGCCAATATCATTCTCAGCCGGATTGAAGGAAACAAGGAGCTGACAGATGGCGAACGCCGCGATTACACCGGCTTGGCTCATTTCCTCCGTGCCTACTTCTATTACAGCCTTGTCAAGTTGTACGGCCCGGTGCCTATCCTGCCCAACACGGCATTCGACACCGATGAATCCGTGGCAAATGTGTCGTTCGAACGTTCCACTTACGACGATTGTGTGGAATACATTTGCGCCGACATGGAGCAAGCTGCCGACATGCTGCCCACCGATAGACCGATCGCATTCCAGTATATGCCCACCAAGGGAGCGGCGTTGGCTATCATGGCCCGCTTGAGATTACACTCGGCAAGCCCGCTTTTCAACGGCAACACCTACTATGCCGACTGGAAGCGTACCGACGGGAAGAATTTCATCTCCCAGACTGCTGATCCTGCACGTTGGGGCAAGGCTGCGGCAGCTTTCAAGAAGATTATCGACATGAACAAGTATGCCTTGAATACGGTGGATAAAATAACTTCCTCCAAAGGATCGGGAACCCTGCCTCTGCCGGAGACGAACGACCCTAACCTGAAGACCAAGGCTTTCCCTTACGGAGCAATGGATATCGACCCGTATAAATCCTACAAGTCGGTATTCGACGGAACGGTGCAGCCAGAAAACAGCAAGGAGTTGATCCTGTTCTCTATCAGAGCTACCCAGGACAACGGCTTTTATTTCCCGGCGAAGCTTGGGGGAAATACCACTTACAGCGTGACTCAGGACATGATTGACGCATACCGCATGGCCGACGGAAGACAGTACAGCGATGCTACGGATGCCGAAAAATCATGGCAGGCAGTTGGCACGGGACTCACTTTCTCGGAAGACTATATCTTGTCGCCCGACAGGGCCAAAATGCACGACAATCGCGAACCCCGCTTCTACGCATCCATCGGCTTTAATTATTGTATTTGGCCTGCAACCTCTTACCGGGGAACTGCCACCGATGTGAAAAACCTGTCGGCAACCTATTACGTGGATGGCAATACCCGCGGTAGCACCACGGACTACAACCGCACAGGATACACCTGCCGGAAATATGCGAATCAGGAAGATTACATCCAGTGGGAAGGAATGGTTAAGACAAAATATTATTCTATATTCCGGTATGCTGAGGTGTTGTTGGGATACGTAGAGGCTATGAACGAGATGACCCAGGATTACACCGACGGAGCAGGTGTTTCCGTAAGCCGCGATCCGGCACAGATCGTTTTCTATTTCAATCAGATACGATATAGGGCTGGCTTGCCGGGAATTACAACGGCAGATGCAGCCGACCGCGACAAGATGCGCGAAATCATCAAGCAGGAATGGAAAGTGGAGTTCTTCAATGAAGACCACCGCTACTACGACCTCCGTCGCTGGAAGGATGCGCCTTTGGCTTACAGAAGACCGGTAACAGGACTTGACGTGACTGCCAAAACCGCTGAACGCCAGAAGTTCTACTCGGTGAGGGTGTGGAATACTGAAACTGCCATGAAACGTGTGTGGAGCAACAAGATGTATTTCTTCCCCATCGATCAAAGCGTGCTTGACAAAAACGCCAAACTGGTTCAAAACCCGGAATGGTAATTCAGTTACTAAACGAAAATATTGATATAAGATGAAACAGAGCATGATTTTCAGTAAATCACCAAAGAAGATGATTAAAACATCATGCGGCGTTGCATACTACCAAATAGATAAAATTAATCGTATGAAAAAGAACATATTATTTTTCTTGATCGCCTCCTCGTCTCTTTTGCTAACAAGGTGCGATGTGGAATCCCCGCTGGAAAAGGATCTGTATCCCCAGAAAGTGTATATTGTTGGGGCCAAAGACAAAGTGATAGACCGGGATTTGAATATCGGTGATGCCCAGGACACGATTTCCATTTCGGTGGCGGTGAGCGGATCTCAGCCCACCTCGCAAGACGTGACGGTGACTTTGGTCGAAGACCCCAATGCGATTCAGTCCTACAACACCCGCAACTTGTCCGCTTTGGTCACTCAATACCAGAAATTGGCCAACGACATCTATACGTATCCGTTGAATAACCTCACCGTGAAAGCGGGTCAGGTGTACAACACATATCCCATCTACATCAAGCCGGCCACCATGCACTGCGACTCGCTCTACATGTTGCCCTTGAAACTGGCCTCTACTTCTGCTTTTTCGCTCAACAGGGAGGACACCATCGCCCTCGTGAGGATCAACATGGTGAACCAGTATTCCGGCCTTTACTACATGCAGGGGGTGATCCGTAACGTATCCAACCCGAAGGATACCTTGGTGTATAAAATGGCAAGAAACCTGAAGGCCACCGACAACGGCAACACGGTGCGCATGTATCACTACAACAACGAGTTCAATCAGGGAGACAAGGTGGACTACCGTCCGGGATACACCTTCAAGATCACGGTGAACCCAGATAAAAGCCTGTCCGTGGCCACTTGGGACAAGTTCAAGATCACTGGCGGAGGGGGTAAATATTATCCTGAGCTGAAACTGTATGACTTGTGGTACACCTTCACTGACGACAACGGGGTCGCCCGCAAGACGGTGGGCTATCTCTACAAAGCCCGTGCAACAACCGAGGAACAGCGGATAGTTGACGATTGGCTGGAAGATCATCGCAGATAGGAACAAAGCGAATGTGTGTTTCGCAAAACAGAAGCAGTAGGGCAAATTTATTTTGCCCTACTATCTTTTTGTAGGAAAGCAATTTGCCAGATGTAATAGAACCCGATTTTTAGCAAATCACACAAGTCCATATAGAAAAGTTTAATCACATGAAAAAGATAAACATCCTCTTGCTCCTCCTTTCAGCCTTCGGCTTCGGCTTGAAAGCGCAAAAAGTTGGTACCGATTCGATCCGGAAACTGTTCGACGAGCAGCTTTCGGTTTATCCGCAGGAAAAGATCTACGTGCAGACGGATCGGAACACGTATCTATCGGGCGAAACCCTCTGGCTCAGGGCGCATCTGGTGGATGCCATCTTCCACAAGCAAGCCAATGCCAGCCGCTACGTGTATGCGGAGCTGATTGATCCGTTTGGCGGAGTGGTGGAGCGGATCAAGCTCAGACCCGATTCCCTCGGAGGGTTTCCCGGCCACCTCCGGTTGGGGGAAGGGCTGCCCGAAGGAAATTACACACTGAGAGCTTACACGAAGTATATGCGAAACCAAGGAGAAGCTTACTTTTTCCGGAAGGCGGTGTATGTCCTTGACCCTTTGTCCGAGAAGATTACCCCTTCGCTCCGTTTCTATCGGAGCAACGACAAAGGGGAAATGGACATCGACCTGTCGGCCTTTTCAACGAAGGACAGCGTGCCGGTGTCTCCCGGGTTGTGCAGCATTTCCTTGGGTGACGGCAATTTCCGGGACGGGGAAGCAGATCCCAAGAAGAATGGCGTGGTGCATTGGAAGTGGAAGGACTCTCAACTTGCAGGGAAAAAATCTTTCCTGTTGCGCATGACTTACGAGGGGCGGCAATACAGCTGCTATTTCGCTATTCCGTCGATGGACAAGGCATTTCATGTCTCTTTCTTTCCCGAAGGAGGGCAGGCGCCGGTTTCTGCCGACGTGATGATGGCGTTCAAATCGATCAACGCCGACGGATTGTCCGAAGAGGTTACTGGTCAGGTGTATGACGACCAGGATGTTGCTTTGACCTCGTTCGAAAGTTTGCACTTGGGAATGGGTAGTTTCAGGATGTATTATTCTCCCGGCCGCAAATATTATGCGGTGTGCACCAACAAGCAAAACGTTTCGCAAAGGTTCGACTTGCCGCTTCCAGCCGACAGCACCGTCGCCTTGAAAGCCATGTGGAGCAACGACGGCTTGCGGGTGTCGCTCTCGCAGTCGCCCAATTTCCAGCCTTCTCCGCAGTTGCAATTAGTGGCGCAGATCCGGGGCGCCGTGCTGTATGCCGAACCTTGGGATGTGCAGCGTAATTACGTACTTTTTGAAAAAGATTTTTTCCCCGATGGCATCATCCATTTCATGCTGGTTGACACGGATGGCAATATCTTGAGCGAAAGGCTGGTCTTTTCTTCGCAAAACAGTTCGGTGGCCGTCACGGAAGTGGCAGCGGAGAAGTCAACCTACAAGCCCCGCGAAAAAATAGAGCTTGCAATCAAGCTGACCGACAGAAACAAAGTACCTGTCGCCGGGAATGTTTCCTTGGCCGTTGTGGACAAGACTGACGTGAGCATCGACACTTGCTCCACGATTGTTTCCACACTCCTGCTCGCATCCGAGCTCAAGGGCTACATCGAATCCCCCATGAGCTACCTCCAAAAGGACAGCAAGAGGGCGGCGCTTGCGCTGGATGCGTTGATGATGACCCAAGGCTGGCGCAGGTACGACCTCCCGGCGATGATGAAAGGGGAGATTACACGGAAAATCCAGTATCCTGTGGAATTGAGCGAAGTCGTTTCGGGAAAAGCGGATGGGGTGTTCACTTCCCTGAAAAATGGGAATATCTCGCTGCTTGCTGTCAGGGATTCCCTCATCGGGACTTCCTACACAAAGGCAGACCAGAAGGGCAATTTTTCGTTTACTGGATTGGAATATCCCGACAGCACGAAGTACATCATCCAGGCGTTGGCTGCCAAAGGTTCGCGCAGGGCTTTTATCGAGGTTGATACCTTGCGCAATTATCCGCCCGAAACCCTTCGCCTAATTTTTCCGTCATTGAAAAAAACAGAATTGCAAGCTCCTTATCTGGCAAAATTGAACAAGAGATACACCATGGAAAACGGCATCCGTGTGGTCAACTTGTCCGATGTGGAAATTGTGGGCAAGAGAAGGTACAAGCAGCCGACGAGCTCCCCGTTTTATTCCATCTCCTCCTCGTCCGTGGTGACAGCCGATGATATTGAAAAATGGAAACTCCAGAGTGTCTATGACCTGCTCAGAAGGATTCCCGGCGTAAGGGTCATGGGTACCGAGGTTTCTTACCGGGGAAACCCACCCATGTTGCTTTTGGACAATGTACCCAGGGATGATTTTGACTACGACTTGCTCATGGTGGACGACATCCAGGAGGCGTTCGTCACTCCAGGAACTTCCATGGGCGCTCTTTTCGGTTCCCGTGGATCGAACGGTGCTATCGTGATAAATACCAAAAAGGGATTTGTGCAAACCAACAAGATCAACGCAAACATCAGCGTTATGAAGGCGGCGGGCTATCAGCAGGCGGTCAGCTTTTATTCGCCCGTGTATGAAACCGACGAGCAAAAGAACAACGGAAAATCCGATTTGCGATCCACCATTTATTGGAATCCCGACATTCATGTAGGGGACGACGGCATGGCGCGCGTCAGTTTCTACGCAGCCGACACCCCTTCAATATATGGTGTGGTTTTGGAAGGCGTGAGCCAATACGGTCATCTTGTCTATTCTTCCGGCAAGGAAATTCAAGTCGTTGGCGGACGCT
>MKRS01000651.1 GCA_001897035.1 Bacteroidales bacterium 45-6 | reverse complement strand
TTTGTTTTTACAATACACTGTTCTCCTTTTCCTATATAATGAAATGGAATATCCTCAAAATAAGTCATTAAACTACTTTCCCAAGCATTTTTTGATGATAGTTCAACAGATAATTCAACTCGTTTTTCTGATATTTTAGCAGCAGTTTTTATTTTCTCATTTATCTTTTTAATAGCATCTTCCCCCATGAAAAATTCTTTCATTTTTCTGTGAGCTTGTGAAATTTCAACTATCTCATTAGAATCCAAAAACTCTTTCACTATACGAGAAATATACACATCAGATCCATTTTGCAATTTATGACTTGCAGAATCAATCAAAGCAGATTTGATTGGAATCGTTCTTGGAGTGACGCCTTCATCACGAGCAAATGTACTCCATGACATAGAATAGTATTCAATAGGAAGCGTTTTTATTCCTCCAATTTTCACCAAATCTTCATATTCTTTCTGATATTTTTCATCAAATGCAATCTTCAATGATATACCACTCATTTTTACTTTCTCACTATTACCATCACCTTCAAATTCAGCCAAGTCTTCCCCTGACATATATATTTCGATTAAAATGTGCGGTAATGGTAAAGTTGCATTATTAGGCTCTAAACTCTGAATATATTCAGCGACAATTTCACTGTTAAAGATATATTGTGTCAGTTCACTTTTCATATACCGACCATTTAGCATCCCTGTTAAGGCGAGATGAATAGCTTCGATAATAGTTGATTTGCCTGCTTCATTATCTCCAACAAGAATATTAATCCCTTTATTCAAATTTAGCTTGAAAGAGCCTTTGAATATTTTGAAGTTTTCGATGTGAACTTTTGAAATTTCCATTTTTACTGCTTTTTATATCCTTAGCGTCTGCAAAAATACAATATTAATTCCACAACCGTTCCTGTATTCAATTTATATTGTTGTAATTCAGACATAAGCGATCTTCTCTGACTTCGCTATAATCCGTATTTGTAGCTGCTTTAGGTTATTATAACGCCACATGCTGCCAAATCGAAGCCACATACTGCCACCTTCCGAAAACCTGCCTTTCAGTCCATTGATTACAACTACTTTCGTTACGCATTAATATTGATGCGTAACAAAAAAACAGTTTTATTATGGATGAAAAATTAAATCCAAAAGACAAGGTTCTCCTGATGCGAGATGAAGGAGAAGGCAACAAACTCAAAGTAGTGAAAGGCATTGATAAGAAAGGAAACATTGATGCCATTGACCCCATGAAGGCGAAAGAAACCGATTTTCTCAAAATCGACAAACACGCCGACCCAATCGAAAACTTTTTCAAAAACTTCTTTAATCAGGCTAAAAACCCCTCACATACGGGATTTTATGCCGTTACGGTCGATATGCTTGACAAAATCCTGCATATGAAAGAAGAAGATTTGCAGAAGTACCGCATTAATCCGAAAGATTACATGAATCAGCAGGAGCAATCGACTAAAGAGAGCGAAAAACAAGTTCAAATCGAAAAGAAAGAAGAAAAAATGGACACAACAACCGAACAGAAAACCGAGTTCAAGCAATTCGACACCAACCGTATCCCTGAAAGCGAATATCAGAAGTACGGCATTAAGCCCGAAAACTTAGAGGGCGAACTCAAAGCCATGAGTTACGGATATAAGTCCCCGCACTTGGTGGATATTAACCCGAAAATCGAGGGTGTGGATTATCCGATGAAAGCCCGCCTGTCATTGGAAGAACAGCCCGACGGCAGTCTGAAATTTGTTCCGCATCCCCAGCAACAACAAGTTGATTTGGAAAAACCGTTTCAGGGTATTATGCTTCCGAACGACGTTAAGGAAAATCTACTGGCAACGGGTAATAGTGGTCGTGTAGTCGAACTGGAACCAAGACCGGGCGAAAAAGTTCCGTCGCTTGTTTCTATCGACAAGCTGACTAACCGACTGGAAGCCGTACCATTGGATAAATTGACCGTTTCCCAAAACCTGAAAGGTGCGGAACTATCTCCCGAACAACAACAGGCACTCAAAGAGGGGAAAAAGGTACTGGTCGAGGGTATGACTTCCAAAAAGACAATCGGTACGGACAATCCCCGAAAGTTCGATGCTTATGTTCAGTTCAACGCAGCCAAAGGCGGTTATGATTTTTCCTATGACGGATTAGACCGTAATAAGTATCAGCAGAACAATAAGCAACAGCAGAACCAAAGCGAGGAACAACAGAACAAAGTACGTATTCCTAAAAATCTATTAGGAGTTGATTTGAACGAGAAGCAACAGAACTCGATCCGGGAGGGAAAAGCAACTTATGTTCAGGGAATGGTAAAAGACGGAAAGGGCGAGCCTTTCAACGCTTATGTAAAGGTCAATACCGAAAAAGGCAAACTCGACTTTTTCAAATGGAATCCCGACCGAGCCAAGAAACAGGGTGCGGAAGTAAAACCTGCCGAAGCAAGCAAAACGCAGGTAGCAGTCAATTCGCAGGGCAAAACCAACGAAGCTTCCAAGCATTCCAACGAACCATTGAAACAAGGTCAGCAAAAGCTTACCGAGAATCAGGAACAAAAGCAAGTCGCCAAAAAGAAGAAGTCCACAGGACACAAAATGTAATATCAACCACTAAAAAAATCCAATAGAATATGAAAGTTTTGATTGCTGAAAAACCGTCTGTGGCTCAAAGTATTGCAGCCATAGTCGGAGCAAATAACCGACGTGAAGGTTATTTGGAGGGTAACGGATTTGCCGTTACATGGGCATTCGGCCACCTCGTAGGGTTGGCAATGCCGCAGGATTATGGTATCACAGGATTTCAGGCTGAAAACCTGCCGATACTCCCCGCAGAATTTAAGTTGCTGCCCCGTCAGGTTAAGGACGGCAAAGAATACAAACCCGATGCGGGTGCATTAAAGCAACTTAAAGTTATCAGAGAGTTGTTTAATAAATCCGACCTCATTATAAATTGCTGTGATGCAGGTAGAGAGGGCGAAGCCATTTTCCGCTACATATATAATTATCTGGAATGCCGTAAGCCTTTCGACCGCCTTTGGATAAGTTCGCTTACCGATTCGGCTATCCGAAACGGATTGGAAAATTTGCGTTCGGGAAAGGAGTACGACAACCTGTACGCTTCGGCAAAAGCCCGAAGCCAAGCCGATTGGGTTGTCGGGATAAATGCTTCACAAGCCCTTTCAATATCGGCAGGCTACGGAGTATGGTCGTTGGGACGAGTTCAAACGCCCACACTCGCCATGATTTGCAACCGTTACCTCGAAAACAAAGAGTTCAAGCCGCAAACTTATTTTCAGGTAAAATTACACACCGCAAAAGATGCGACCCAGTTCGCCGCTATCTCCACAGAACGATACGATACGAAACAAGACGCAGACACAA
Source organism: Bacteroidales bacterium 45-6 (assembly GCA_001897035.1). Lineage (GTDB taxonomy): Bacteria > Bacteroidota > Bacteroidia > Bacteroidales > Dysgonomonadaceae > UBA1309. The sequence continues at coordinate 2,444 of MKRS01000651.1, read as the reverse complement.
TCTTAGAGCGAATACGCTCGTCAGAATCAGTCAGCGTCGTAAACGTGGAAACAAAGCAAGGAAGTCAGGAACCGCCATTGCTCTACGACCTGACCACCTTGCAGAAAGAAGCAAACAGCCGCCATAGTTTTTCAGCAGATAAAACCCTGTCGGTTGCACAATCGCTTTATGAAGCGAAGCTCATTTCCTATCCGAGAACGGGAAGCCGTTATATTTCCGATGATGTGTTTGCCGAGATACCTACCCTTATCGGTCAGCTATCCAATCATGCTTCATTCGGCAATTATGCAAAAACGTTATCGGGAGCAAGTCTGAACAGGCGTTCGGTAAACGACAAAAAAGTTACCGACCACCACGCACTGATAATCACGGAAAACACGCCGAAAGATATTTCAGCCGACCAACGTATTATATACGATATGATTGCCGCCCGTCTGTTGGAAACTTTTTCGGGTAAATGCACCAAAGAAAATACAAGCGTTTCTTTGGATGCTTCAGGCGTTTCGTTTTCAGTCAAAGGAAGTATTATTCTTATCCCCGGTTGGCGAGCGGTACTCAATGCTCCCGATGAAGAAAAAGGCGAAGACGATGCTCCGGCGCTTCCAAACCTTTCCAATGGCGATGTTCTTTCCATTCACGGAACGGATTTATTGGAAAAGCAGACCAAACCCCGTCCGTTACACACGGAGAGTAGTTTATTGTCTTCAATGGAAACCTGCGGTAAAGACCTTACCAACGAGGAAGAACGGGAAGCCCTCAAAGACTCGGGTATCGGAACGCCTGCCACCCGTGCGAGTATCATAGAAACGCTGTTCTCTCATGAATATATTGCGCGTGAGAAAAAATCGCTTGTTCCAACCAATAAAGGTTTGGTTGTCTATTTGGCTGTTCAAAGTAAAAAAATTGCGGACGTTTCGATGACTGGCGAATGGGAAAGAGCGTTGAACAGCATTGAGAAAGGCGAAATGGATGCCGACACGTTTCACAGGGGGATTGAAGTGTATGCCGCACAGATTACCACTGAACTGTTGGGAACTAAAATCGAGGGCGGTGGCAATCGGCGTGAAAGTTGCCCATGTCCCAAATGCAAAAACGGTCAGGTGGTTTTCTATCAGAAAGTAGCCAAGTGCCAGAACGAAGCCTGCGGATTGACCGTATTTCGTAACAAATCAGGCAAAGACCTGACCGACGGACAACTGAAAGACCTGCTCACCAAAGGCAAAACAGGTACTATCAAAGGCTTTAAGAGTAAAGAGAACAAGTCTTTTGATGCTGCCGTAGCTTTTGACGAAGCCTATAAAACAGTTTTTGAATTTCCTCCGAAAAACAAAAAACGGAAATAAAAGTAGTATCTTTACCGCTAAGAAAGTTCATACAGCCACAAGTTTGACGAGAAATTGTTGGATATGTACTGTTGGATTTTTTTAGTGGTGGCACTGGGGAGGGATACCCCGGTGCCTTTTGCATATCTACATCAACAATTTTACACTAAAAAATTCATCAGTATGAAATACAATTCAAACTTAGAGCCTGCAGAAATGTCTTATTTTCGGCTCAATCTGCTTTCTTTCCTGCGTGATGCCCACCCCGACAAAGCGATCAACCTTTCCTTTATTGCAGGGCGTGGAGATATGGCAGCCGAAGCATACAGCGAAGCCATTAAAAGCGGCTTAGACCATATTCAGGCAGCCGAAATTGCCAACGAAGCCTTATTCAAAGGCTTGCACTTCTCTTTTTATAACGTAATCGTTGAAATCCTTTGGAATGAATTTTTCGACGAAGTTTCGCCAAGCGAAGCCCACGCAAAGGCAAAAGAACTATTGCCCGAATGTCAGGCGGTATTTTCTAAATACAACCTGAATGATGATTATGCCGAAACGACCGAGTACCAGTCGCTCTATACGGAGCTTGTCGGCACAATCTTGATACTACTCGAAAATGAGTTACAATAAGCGAACTCATTTGCGTCAAAACATTGATGCAATTAAGTTAGCGTTAAGGCTCGATAAGGAACATAGAAAAGCAACTCCCGAAGAACGGGAAATACTCGCTAAATATTCAGGATTCGGAGGAATAAAGGCAATTCTTAACCCAGCCGACAAACCCGAAGATATTGAGCGGTGGTCAAAATCCGAAGTCGAGCTTTTTACGTTGGTGCAGGAACTCCACGAGGTACTCCGTGAAAGTTCTCCCACACCGGAAGTTTACAAACGCTATGTCAGTTCCCTGAAAAGTTCTATCCTGACCGCATTCTATACGCCGAAGCCTGTCATTGATGCGTTGGCGGATGCATTAAAAGATAGCGGAATAACCCCGATACGCTTTTTAGAACCCAGTGCCGGAACAGGTGCTTTTATTTCTTCTTTCAAAGAAACCGCACCTGAAGCAAAAGTAACCGGATTTGAAAAAGACCTATTGACAGGTAAAATCCTCTCACACCTTTA
>MKRS01000650.1 GCA_001897035.1 Bacteroidales bacterium 45-6 | reverse complement strand
CCCTTTTCGCCGCCAGGAACCGAATAGGACACAGTCGTAGCTGATATGCTGTGGAAATTTTGGAACAATCGGCCTGAAAAGAGTTCCAGAACTGGCCTCGTCGCCATGCTTGCCGAGGGTGTACACAAGCCCGACCCGCAAGCCGAGGGTGTTTAGTCCGGCGTTTGGATATTTTGTGTTGCCGTTCGAGAAGTGAGTCACCGACACGCCTGAAACCAAGTCCAATTGGGAAGAAAGCTTGTAGTTCAAGTAGAAATTGAGGTTCATGTAGGCGTTCACAGGCGAGCCAATCACTACATTATTTGGATTGGTGAGATTATTGTAGGGTTTCCAACCGAATGACAGGCCAAAATCCCATTCGTAATTGAACGAAAAGTTGGGGCTGAATGCCAGCAGCTTTGCCCCTTGGAACAGATAGAGCGACACGGGATTGCCCAAGTGCTGCGATTCGTTGAATGACTGATATACGAGTCCGATCCCTTGGTAAACACCTTTGTATGTCAAGTTGCACAAGGTGTTTTTTGCAAAAGCAAACGAATATTTCAAATGCACCGATTGGGTGCTGGTGATCGCTCTGCCGTCGTTGTAGTCGCCCCTTATGAAATCATTGGTGCGTAACACATATTCGGGGCGGTAGTCCAATCCGATGCGATGGATTTTAGAGTATAAGAATTGAGGAGGTGTGTTCCCTATGTTCGAGGCATATTCTGAAGAGGAGGTATTCGGGAACGAATCAGCTACACCAATCGACGGAGTGGCGGGAACAGGCTCTGCTCCCCGAAGAGTCACAGCAAACAGATAGAAAGCCAAAATTACAAGGAAACGACATCGTTCCTTCGGTTTAGGTAGTCCCGCCAAGAGCATCAGACGATTTAAGTTTAGTAGGCGAATAATTCTTTCTTCCTCGATTTTCTCCAAAAGTAATAAATTCTCCGAAATAAATTGATTTTGCGTTCAATATAGCGCAGGTTCAAGTGTCGAATTCACATTCGTTCACTCCAACATGTAATTCATGATCGGATGCTGTGGCGGAAACAGGCTTCGGAAAGGCTCTGTCGTCAGGTGTGTGTCAAAGCCAAAAAGCAGTGACGCCAACAGCTTCTCGTCGGCGTAAAGATCGGGCAGGGAATTTCCTTCCGCCAG
>MKRS01000649.1 GCA_001897035.1 Bacteroidales bacterium 45-6 | reverse complement strand
CTTCGGGTACTGCAGCGTCGTAACTTTCCGGATATTTTTGCGCCAAATACTTTGAAAACACGTCATGACGGGCCGATGTCAGGCCGTTGCTTCCCATGCCTCCGTTGTATTCCTTTTCGTAAGTAGCTTTTCCACAAGAAGATAGTCCCACGATTACATCACCAGGCCTAATCGTGTGGTTGGATATCACATCCGAACGTTTCATCCGGCATGCCACCGTGCTGTCCACGATGATTGTACGCACCAGATCGCCTACATCGGCTGTTTCGCCGCCTGTGGGATATATGTTCACGCCTAAAGCGGATAGTTCTTCACAAAGATCTGATGTTCCGTTGATTATGGCAGAAATTACTTCCCCAGGGATCAATAATTTGTTTCTCCCGATAGTCGATGACAATAGAATGTTGTCGGTGGCACCCACGCAGAGCAAGTCGTCAATGTTCATAATCAAGGCATCCTGAGCAATTCCACGCCAAACCGACAAATCGCCGGTTTCTCGCCAATAGAGGTAAGCCAAGGAGGATTTTGTGCCGGCACCGTCGGCGTGCATAATGTTGCAATATTCAGGGTTTCCGCCCAGTATGTCGGGGATAATTTTGCAGAAAGCCTTAGGAAAAATTCCTTTGTCAATGTTTTTGATTGCATTGTGCACATCTTCTTTGGATGCCGAAACCCCACGTTGGTTGTAACGCTGATCGCTCATAATTGTCTTTTTAAGTTTGTGCAAATTTACGGAAAATGTAGATATGCGGCAATTAAAATAAAAAAATTGCCCGAAGTGAGCATTTGGAGTATTTTAAAACTTATTGTTCTATAATAACCATTATGTTTAATATAAAATTCGCTTATGACATGAAGCTTCGATTTGCCGCCCATCTTTGTCAAAATGATTACAAAAAAGCGTAGATTCTAAAATAATTAAGGGATTACAAAATAATTCGAAATTATCATGCTCAAGGAACTTATTGAAGGAACAAAATAAGTAATTTTACACCTAAATTTTGAAATCATAAAATAATTTTGCGAACTATGCAAAAGTCAATACGGGATGCTGCCTTACAGTATCACTCTCAAGGAAAACCAGGTAAAATTGAGGTTGTTCCGACTAAACCTCACAGTACACAAAATGATTTAGCACTTGCGTAT
>MKRS01000648.1 GCA_001897035.1 Bacteroidales bacterium 45-6 | reverse complement strand
AAGCCTTTCTTACGGCATTGATGTCCGACTTGAGGTAGGCATTGTAGGATTGTTCGTAGAGCGTGTCTTGCAAGGCCCGTGGATTTTGCAAGTTCCATTCATAATTGGGTTCGGCAAACGATTTTGCGTATTCGCTGTTCGGGAACTCAGCCATCATTTTCCGCCTGTAATTCTCCGCCATGGCTTTGTTGCCCAATTCATGGTAGAGCATATACAGCCTGAAATAGGCCTCCTGCTTATTCGGCGTTGCGGTAAAACGTTTCAATTCTTTTTCGTAGGTGTCGATGCCGAGGTGCACGTCGTTCAGCTGCTGGTGGTAGATTCCCGCCATCTGGAACATGGCGTCATCGATGGTGCTGTCGGATTCGGCAATCTGTGCTTTTGTGAACGGCAGTTGCTGCAAATAAAAATCGCGTGTATGTTTGTCGTTCGAGGGCTTGAAGCTCGGCGAATCTTGGCTTGTTTTTGCCGAGTCTGTTGGCGAGGGCTGTCCGTTTGCCGGATTGGCCTCGGCAAACACCGACACCGCTTTGTCGCGTCGGCGCCAGTTGTCTTCCAATTTGCGGTTTCCCCATTTTTTTTGAAAGGCATTTTTTCCTTGGGAGATGCTTTGCTCATTGTCGTAATAGAATCCACCCTGTGTATTTGCCTGCACCGGAATATCAATTTGTCCAGCCATTCCGGGTCGCCCGACTGCATTCGCTTCTGCTTTCTCTTTGTCAGCCAGTAATTTGTCATCCTTCTCTTTTTTTATCACCCCTTCGATAATCTTGTCTATCGCCTTCAACCGTTCTTGTTCGGGCATCCGCACCAAGGTTTGAAGGCTGTCCTGAAGGATGATAGCCGCATCGTGTTGGGCCAATTGTTCCAGCACTTTGGAGCGCAACGCCACCCTTTCGTAGTCTTCGTGATCTTTGCGCAAGGCCCCTAAGGCATCAGAATAGCAAGGTTGGGCCTTTACATACTGCCTTCTCTGAAAGTATAAATCTCCGAGGGTGATCTGCACTCGCGCTTTTTCGGCACCTTTGCGTGTGCTGTTTTCAATGGCTAATGCATAAGCCGAAATGGCATGTGCTGTGTCGGCTTGGCTCATGTAGATATTGCCCTTGGCGTAATAAACTTGGTCGAGATATTCCTTGTTCTTAG
>MKRS01000647.1 GCA_001897035.1 Bacteroidales bacterium 45-6 | reverse complement strand
CGTTATCGTTTTCGACACGACAGGCAAACCGTCCACATAGAGCGTACCGGTGGTTCCGCTTTGGGTGTAGGTCATATTGTGCCATGAGCCTTGTGAGGCAGGCAAATCCACCAATACTGTCTGTTCACCATTCCAATTGTTCGGGGTGATGGTCACCGCCTGGTTTCTCAAGCTTCCGATCAGGTAGCCGGTGGCCGCCTTGTTAAGTATGTCATCCGAGTTGGAAAAATTCCATAAGAAGTTGCCGTTTTTCTTCAGTTCGTCCAAAGAATAGCTGTTATCGATCCGGTAGTATGCGCTCAAGGAGAAATCCTGAAGACTGTACATCAGCTTGCCTATTTCGGCACCCATATCGAAGTAACCGATGCTGTCGCCCAGATTAAGCACCTTGTAAACAGTGCTTGTTCCGATGGAACCGATGGATGCGTCTTTCTTGAATTTACCCACGAAGTGCTTTTCGGCGACGTCTGTCACAGTGGAGTCAGATGTTGAATATTGCGAGAAGTCGTATTTCACAAGAAGGTCATTTGCAAAAGCGGTGCCATCATTGGCCACCACGGTTGCATAGAATTTCTTGATGGCAGACTGCCCGTTTTTCACAAGAGTAGCTGTGAGGGTATCCGTATAGTTGTAATAATCGGGACGAGTCACAACCCCTGTTGCATCAATCAGCAATGGGTTGGATGATTTCCATGCAATGGTAATTGTCGGATCAATTTTCCCTTTGCTTGGCAATTCCAAATTGGTCTTCACACCACTCAAATCGCCAAGGCTCAGGCTTTGCACTTCGGTTGCCAGTTCAGAACCAAGGTAATCGGGATTGGTGGCATAAGCATTGTTGAGGTAGTCGAGCGTCTTTGTCACTTCCAAATAACCGGTACCGATATCGTCAACCGTCAATGGAATCGAGAACAATCTGAAATCATAGAGTAAGGTATTGCGCAGGTAGTTGTCGGAAGCATAGCACGAACGCCCCAGCCAATTGTAAAGAGTACCTGTCCTACCTGCTTTTACGAGTGTAGTTGCCGGCACATAAGTCACCGTTGCCGTATCAGCAGGAACCCCATCAATAAATATCATGCCTGTGTTGCCGTTTTGCGTATAGAGAAAATGATGCCAGCTACCTTTTGATGCAGCCTTTCCTTTTGCCGCACCTTGCTCGCCAGACCAATTTCCAGCCGTGATCTTGTGCGACTGATTGTTCAATATGCCAATGATGTAGCCAGACGGATCGGTAGCAATGTCAGTGCTATTCGAGAAAGAATACATAAAGTTGCCTGGAGTGCTGACATCGTATGAGTCGTCTATCCGGAAATAGCCACATACCGTATAATCTTTAAGACTGTAAATAGCCTGCCCAAAGTCAGTACCTAAGTCGAAATAACCTTTCCCATTGCCCAAATCGAGGACATTGAATTGATCAGAATCGGGAGAGCCAATCGTTCTGATGCGGGCATCATTTTTGAGAGTGCCAACGAAACCACTGATGCTATCGGCCACAGTAATTGACCCGCTGTTATCCAAGGTAATGAAATTAGATTTAAAATTCCACTGGGCAATTTCGTCCTTCACCTCATTGACCGACGGGACAGTCGCCGTAAATTGCTTCGTCAAGGTATAAGTCACGCCATTGACAACAGACGACATCGTAGCCGTCAGCACGCAATAAGCATTAAAGTTTTGCACACGAGTCACTACGCCGGAAGTGGAGATGACATCGGGACGGGAAGACGTCCAAACAACGCTGACATTGCTTCCTATCGTGGTAGGCAGGCTCAAGTCGGAAGTCACGTTGGACAAGTCACCAAGCGTATAGCTATTGTAAGTCGATATCAAGTCCGACGGGAATGTGGATGCTTGCAACGTATAAATGCCGTTTGCATTTGTATTGGTCTTGTCATAATACACCCGGGAGCCATCGGAGGTACCATCGGAAGCCAAATACTTGCCGTTATACACGATTGTCAACCGGAAGGCATTCGAGCTGCTTGCATCATCCACAATAGTCCACTGTGAGGTGTTGCCGTCAGGTGCATCCAGATAAGTTACATCCCAGTTGCTACCAGGAGCCTTGCTCACATACTTGCCGTATCCGTTCTGGATGTAATAAGTGTCGGACAATCCGTCCACTGGAGTAAATTTGAAAGCTTGCCCCAAACTATTGGATGGAGCCTGAATGGCAGGATAGTCGGATACGGTGCCTAAAATATTACTCGAACTAAGCTGCACGATGTTGTAATACGTGCCGCTTACGGGAACAACATTTGCCGAATAGGAATGCAGGGCAGTCACCCAGCACGCCAATAGGGCTAAAAGGTAAATACTCTTTTTCATTTTGGTAAAAATTAAGTTAATAATAAAAGTAGATTATAGATAATCCTGATTCTTGACTTGCACAGAAACAGGTTAGTTTATCCTGATTTTTTGATTCTTTAGAATATGGTTATTAGTTAGCACGTTCAATATGTATATCCCCGGACTTAACCGGGAAACATCCATCGTTTCACTTTGGCTCGCGTGTTTTTTTTCCAATACCTTTTTCCCCAACATGTCGAATAGCCGCAATGTAAACCCGGAAGCATCCTCATCCCCGCTTATTTGAACATGCAAAGAGCCTGACGCCGAGGTTGCAGACACCGACACAGCATCCTTGAGGTCTGATTCCACGCCGGATGACCCCCATTTTGTGAGCAAGGCATTTTTTTCCTTGCTTGTTATCGGGATAATAGTTCCATGGCGTGGAGTGAAATCAAACGACACGTTCTGGCTCACCACCGAAAAGTTTTCCAAGTCGGTGCTTGTAGTGAATTGATAGGCCCCGCTCGTGTACATGTCGTAGATCAACATCCAATTGTCGGAGTTATACATCCGGAACACGCAACCACCTTCCACCGCGTTTGACGTGGACTGCAGGTATTTGTCAAAAAGCACATAATTTCCAGTCAATTTGTCGGAAACAGCCTTCTTGATGCCATTTCCATTGCCTTCAGTTTTGAAAAACAAATGGTATTTTCCATCTTTATACACAATATCGCCATCTATCGTGGATTTGCCCGAGTTGTCGAACAAGAGCTTAGGTGCACTCTCAAAACCAAGAAACCGGTCGTTGGCATAGGCATAATAGATCTTGTCGTAATCGGAAGGGCCAAGACGCATCGAGAAATAGACCATGTATTTACCCACGCTCGGATCGTAAATCGTTTCAGGCGCCCACACCCTGTCGGCCGCGCTGTATTGCGGGTATGTGTCCGGTATATTGATGATGGAATGCTGCCAGTCAGTCAGGTTGGTCGATTTCAAAAGCACCATCGCCCTGTTGGAATTCCACCCGTTGGCAGACACCATGTCCGTAGCAACCATGTAGTAATCGTTATTCTCTCCACGAAGGATGTGAGGATCGCGCACGCCTCCCGTGGAACTAATGTCGGCAGAATTGATGATCGAGTTATTACCATTCAAAGCCGCATAGTTGTAGCCGTTGTCGCTGAGTGCGAAACGGATCGCTTCCTGCCAAATGCTGTTGCCGGTGAAATAGGCGAAAAGGTAGGCCGAAAAGCCTTCGTCCTCGGCCACAGACACATTGAACGTTTTGGTTGTAGTGACGGATCCTTTCTTGATGGTGGCGGTCATCACCACTGCGGCATTGCCACTTCCGTGCGCAGGACGCGTAACAATGGCTCCAGCATTGGACAATATCGCCGTGTTGCTGGACGACCAAGTGACCGTGGAACCTTCTGCCCCACCTGACGGAAGTGTCAAATTGGATCGCAAGTTAGTCAGGTTTCCGCTTAAAGTCAAGTTATTGGAATCAAGCAGCACCACATCCTGGTCGGACAAGCTCGGAATAACAGTCGCAGTAAACGTTTTTGTTTCTGACACAAAATTCTTTGCGATGGTCGCCGTCAACACCACTGTCGCACTATTGGACCCATTTGCCGGCCTGACAACTACTCCCAAATTGGAGATTACTGCCGGATTCGAAGAATTCCACGTGATGGTGGTATTGTTACTACCCGTGGCGGGCAAGTTGAGATTTGCAGCCACAGCGCTGAGGTCTCCCAAGTTGAGGTTGGCAAAGGCTGTGTCCACCAAGTCCTTATAGGTAACAGTGTCAAGTGCCGCAGTCCGGGTGGCCAGAGTCGCAATCTGTGTACCAGTCAGAGCGGAATTATAGATCCGGAAATCATAAAGCATCGAATTCAATAGCAACTGATCCGAGCCATAGGAAGACTTACACAAATAATTGTAGTCGGTCGGCCCCAATGTGCTTGGCAGCAAGTTTACAGTACCGGATTTCGACAAAACCCCGTTGACGTAGATTGCCCCGGTTGTGCCCGACTGCACGTAAGTGATGTGTTTCCACGATCCTTGGGCGGCATTCTGAGAGAGGCCGACACTTTTTTCGGTACTCCAATTGGTTGAGCAAATGGCATAACGGGAATTCTTGGCCGAATAGAACAAGCAACCGGTGGCACTTGCCTCAATATCTTCGGATCGGGAGAAAGTCCACACAAAATTTCCATTATTAAATAAATTCACACTGGAATCCACGTAGAGATAAGTCGATATAGTGAAATTGGATAAATTCTTAACAATGTTTCCCACCTTGGAAGTCATATCAACATAGCCTGGTTCAGCACCGATACTCAGCGCGTTGAATGTTCCCATCCTCTTTATTTGGGCACTGCCCACCATCAGGGCATTGCAACCATTTCCCGTTTCATCGTAGATTGAATCGGTGGTTCCAACTTGGTTGAAAGCATAACGCAAAACAGGAGTCTGGGACTTGACTTCCGTTAGAAATAGATTTCCAATAATGAAAAGCGACAAAAACACACATCTGATTCTCAATGACATAATTTATTTTTTTATTATTTTTTCTGAATGCACGCTATTCCCGCTTATCACATTCGCTACATACGCGCCGGAAGGTAGCCCGGCAATATTTACAGGGTTGGTAGCTTCAAAACTTTTATCCATGACCACCTGTCCTCCCATATTTGTAATCCTCAACCGCAAATTTCTATTTTCAGATCCCTTATCGCTTATCTGGATAAAGTCGCCGCATAGTTTTGGGTAAATAACTATTCCGTTTAGCTTTTTGTTCTGAATGACAGCACTCGTGTATCGCGGAGTCAGTTCGAACACAGTTAACGAGTTGGGCTTGAAGGTGTAATCGACCGTTGCTCCATTCATGCTTATGCTGGTGATGACCGGAACAATTTTCTGTGGCTCGGCAAATGAATTCTCATCCAAGCCTGATTTTGAAGACAGCTCGGAAACACTTCCCTCCAGAGAGGCTACCACCTGCTTATCCCTGAAACGAAGCGAGGCGGGCACTGCCAAATCAGACGGATTCACCACCTTCAGATACAACTTGTTCCTATTCCCATCAAATGAAGCGGCCGTATATAACGTTTTTTCAGCCGAACTCCGCAAAGTATGGATCAGCGTATTATTCAAATAACATAGCACCTGGCTGGGGGAAACTTCGATCCGGATATCATACCACACATTTGAGCTGATGCTCCCGGATGCAGAAGCCACCGTTGACTTTGAGCCGTTGGTGCATTTCTCGATGGCATGTTGTGTGTTGTTCCAACCACCAATGTTCCACCAATAGAAGTTGTCGCTATCCTTGTAACCGAAGATTATCAGGAATCCTTCGTTCCCGCCCGTTTTTTTTGCTTTCAGGGAATAAATATAGGTGGTGTCGGAAATTGCGGTGTTGCAAATGGAACGGCAATCGGTGGATGTGGAGGTTTGCCGGTATGCCCCCGAAAGCACAGACCATGCACCACTTTGGGAAGCCCAGTTGGTGGACGAATCGAAAGTGTCGGAAAAAATCGCCGAATT
>MKRS01000646.1 GCA_001897035.1 Bacteroidales bacterium 45-6 | reverse complement strand
CATTTTCCTTTGTTTTTAAGAGCGTATAAACGGTGTTGTTGGGAAGTCCGGAATCCTTCTTCTCGCTAATGTTCGCAAGCTTCTTTGTAAGCGGATTGTAAGTGAACAAACCATTGAGCGATCCGATCCAAATGAGTTTGTCTTTTACCACCAAGGTACGCACATCCTCTGGAAACTTCACATTCACCTTCTCGTACTTATCCGTCACGTAATTATAAATCTGAATTCCATTGTCTGTGCCTAAATAAAGGTGATGTGCATCATACGCCAAAATGGCGTGTACCAGAGTGTTGGACTTTTCGCCCAGCCGGAAATGCTGCTGCGCTGAAAATCCATCGTAACTGAAAAGGCCCTTGTTGGTGCCAAACCACATCAAACCCTGCTTGTCTTGCCCAAAACTATAAATGCTGTATGCCTCCCCGTTTGGGAAGATATTGGAAAATGTCTTATAGCTCATACTCTCGCCGCAAGCAAGGAGATGGGCAAGAAGAAAAAAGAGGAGATGGAAATGTCTTCTGAGCATGGTGCGAAATTGAATTCTTTCTGTTCCATGCAAAGGTATTAAGATTTTTGGATACATTTCCGTTAAATAGTCCCTTGGGAAATATTCAGCCAAAAAACACGGCCTTCCTCGTTTTTTTGGGGGGTGATCCCCCGCTGTCCTTCGCTTTTTGATTCAATGAAGACTTGCGAGTCACCAAAAAAAGCCCAAGTTCTGTAAATATCTACACTTTTTTTTGGCAATATTTCGGAGAATAAATGTGGTAGCTATATTTCTGAATGAAAATATATTAATGCCCTTCTTTCGTGTAAATAATAACCTCGAAGGATGACACGCTAAAGATTTTTCTCTAAAAAAACCTCTTATAATATTTGGATCGTATGTTGTATGGTTGTATCTTTGCACTCGCTTTTAAGGAAAACGCTTCCTGATAAGCTTTGAAATAAGAGATCTTTCACATGTTGGGATGAGATAAATAAAAAAAGAACGAACAGGAAAGTACGGGTTTTCCGGGGGCTCCGGCCTTAGGGATTAAAGTACCGGACATTTTCTAACATTAGTAAAAGTTTGATAGTCCGTAAGCAGCCGGACATAGGGTCAAAGACAAAAAAGAGAATACAAAGAAGAGTTTGATCCTGGCTCAGGA
>MKRS01000645.1 GCA_001897035.1 Bacteroidales bacterium 45-6 | reverse complement strand
ACAAGGATTTGGGATATTTGCCCGGTGATGAGCAACAAAAAATTGCTCCTTACATGCAGCCCCTGTTTGACAACCTCACGGTCATCAAAAACCAGCTGACTTACGGAAGTGCGGAATACCGGAACATCGAGGATATGCAGAAAAGCAAAAAACTCGAAATAGAGGCTCTGGCTTATATTCGAGGGCGAAGCCTTTCGGAAACCTTCTGCATCGTGGACGAAGCACAAAACCTGACCCCTCACGAGATAAAGACTATCATCACGCGCGCCGGGGAAGGCACCAAAATGGTTTTCACCGGCGACTTGCAGCAGATCGATTCGCCTTACCTCGACGCCCAGTCCAACGGTCTGGCTTATGCCATCGACAAGATGACCGGACAAGACCTCTTCGCCCACGTCAACCTCGTGAAAGGGGAACGCAGCAAGTTGTCGGAATTGGCAAGCAATTTATTATAAGCAGTAACCAAGAGTCAGATTCATCTGAAGAAAATGCCTTTTTGCGACACTGGATGCAGTGGGGGGGCACAAGCATGCCCCCCCACTCTATCACTGGTCGATGCCGCCGGGCGTGCGTTTACGCAGCCAGTCGTTGTAGATGAGACCTATTTTGTATAAGTCTTTTTTGCCATACTTCTTCTTTCGGATCAAGTAGCATAGTCCGGGATAATCGCTGAAAAACCGGGTGGTGCTTGCAATGAACGGGAAGTCGGATGCAGTGGACACCACAAGCTCTTGCCCAGTCGGCTTGACACAATAAAACTCATTCAAGAAATCGCTGCCAGTGTAGCTGGAGTAAAAATGCTTGTGCTGATATATTTTCAAACTATCTTGCAGCAGCACACGCATGAAGACTAAGCCATCGGCCTTCGAAAGATGGGGAGCGTACAGATTTTTGTTCAATGCAAAGTATGCCACTTCATTCGGCTTGAAAGCCTTTTTCGAGTAACTGATCGTGTCGAGGTGGACTAACAACCGGTAGTTTTGCTGGCTGTCGTTAAATTCAAACTTGCCGCTAAGGGTGTCGCCGTTGTTCAGGACAGCAAAGCCCGTCTCGAACTTCACATGTAAAAAATCGTCGATCTTTTGTGCCAATTTGGGCTTCTGCCCCCAGGCAATCGCCGAGGAAAGGGCCGCCAATAAACAGTATCCAGCTATGTGTTTTTTCATATCGGTTGGGTTTAATGTCGCAAAGTTAAACAAATATACAAATAAACAAAACGACGGATACTCCTTCGCAAGATCGTGTCCTAAATGAATCAAGACATAAAAAAAGAAGCCCTGAATCTTCAGAACTTCTTTTTCGAGTTGTCTCACCAGGATTCGAACCTAGACAGACAGTACCAAAAACTGTCGTGCTACCATTACACCATGAGACAATCCTATGCCTTCTTTCAAAAGCGATACAAAAGTAGTGCTATATTTTGAAATTTCAAAATATCTGCTTCACTTTTTTTATTTCGCGATGAGTAAGAAATAGTTTTTCTTGCCTCTTTGCGCCAAAATATACTTGCCATCAATCAGATAGGAAGCGTCAATCAACTCGTCGGCGTTTTCTACTTTTGCCTTGTTTATCTGTACTCCCCCAGCCTGAACAGTCTTCCTGAATTCTCCTTTGGATGGAAAAACCAAAGCCTTTTCAGCAAGCAGGTCGGCCGCCTTGATGCCAGCTGACAATTCCGCTTTCGAGACTTCGAATTGTGGAACGCCCTCAAAAACCTGAAGCAGCGTTTCCTCGTCGATGTTCTTCAATATCTCGGAAGCCTTGTTGCTAAATAAGATTTCGGAAGCTTCCACCGCTTTTTCGTAGTCGGCTTCGGAATGCACCATGACGGTCACTTCCTTTGCCAAACGCTTTTGTAGCGGGCGCAAGTGAGGTGCCGATTGCTGTTCGGCGACGAGGCCTCCGATTTCTTCCTTGTCCAGTGCGGTGAAGATCTTGATGTATTTTTCGGCATCCGCATCGCTCACATTCAACCAAAATTGATAGAATTTATAAGGAGAAGTATATTTTTTGTCGAGCCACACATTGCCCGACTCGGTTTTCCCAAATTTTCCGCCATCCGCTTTCGTTATCAATGGACACACCAAAGCGAATGCTTCACCGCCTGTTTTGCGACGGATCAGCTCCGTACCCGTTGTGATGTTTCCCCATTGGTCGGAACCGCCCATTTGCAAGCGGCATCCTTTTTCCTGATATAGATGAAGAAAATCGTAACCCTGCAACAACTGGTATGAAAATTCGGTGAACGACATTCCTTCTGCCGACTCGCCGTTCAGGCGTTTCTTCACAGAATCCTTCGCCATCATATAATTGACGGTGAGATGCTTTCCTATGTCACGAATAAAATTCAGGAAGGAATAATCCTTCATCCAATCGTAGTTGTTGACCAGCAGAGCAGCATTCGGACTGTCGGAATCAAAATCCAGAAATTTGGCAAGTTGTGCCTTGATGGCATTCTGGTTGTGGCGCAAAGCCTCTTCGTTGAGCAGGTTGCGCTCGGCAGATTTGCCCGAAGGGTCACCGATCATTCCGGTAGCTCCTCCGATCAGGGCGATGGGACGATGGCCGGCCCGCTGCAAGTGCTTGAGCATCATCACACCCACCAAGTGGCCGATGTGAAGGGAATCGGCTGTGGGGTCGATGCCCACATAGCCGGAGGTCATCTCTTTGAGGAGTTGTTCTTCTGTTCCCGGCATCAGGTCGTGAATCATGCCACGCCATCTAAGTTCTTCTACAAAATTCATCTTTGATTATGTTGTATGCGTTTATTTTCCAACAAGGTTTGCAAATGTAGCATAAAAGGAATTTTCCGCCAATATTACTTGCCCCCGAACGAAAAACTCACCGGGTAATAAACCGGAGACGTGATGGGCGTGTTGCCGATCAGGAATGTGGGTTTGAGCTGCAAGGTGATTTTCGACAAATCACCCGAAATTCCCGCCAGGTTTTTGGCAATTTTAAAGACCGCCTCCTTCGAATTGTTTTTTATCAAAGTGGCCAAATCCACCCCGATGGTCACTGGCAGAACAGAGGTTGCTCCTCCTGGCACATTGATTGGCTGATCGAGCCTTCCGTTGGTGAACTCGATGTCGTCAATGCTGACGATGTATTGCAGCCCATTGAGCAAAGCCGCCGAGGTGTTCGGGTTTTTCACATTGACATTCAGCGTCATGTTCAGCGGGATGGAAGTCGCTGTCCCGGTCAGGATGGAAGTCAATTTCAGGATGTTGATAGCCGAAAGGTTGGGCTGGTTGAGGTTTATTCCCGACAGGGTGAGATTCCCCATCGATTGGTAGGAATACTCACATTTGGTCATGTTGTAAGCACCGACGGCTTGCTGGGCCACGTTGCAGCTTGTCATCAGCGAAACAACCGCCAAGATTGAAATCAAAATCTTCTTCATAATCAATTCGTTTTAAAAGTGTTAAGTATTCCTTGAATTATTCTTTGATCTGTAATTACTTTATAGTTATCATGGTAGCTCCGAATCCGTATTCGCGGAAAGAGGCATCCTGCACATACACCGATTTGTATTTTTTACTTAGCTCCTCGTAGATGGCTTTTTTGAGCACGCCGTCGCCCTTTCCGTGGATGAAGACGATTTTACGCCCTTTGTCCCGCAAGTTTTCAGTCATCACCTCATTGAACTTATCCAATTGGTATTTCAACATGTCGGCTGGCGAAAGGCCATTCAGATTATCCAAAAGTTCTTCGATGTGAAGGTCAATCTCCAAAACGGCTGTTTCTTTTTTCTTTATCGTCTGAATGCGAGGACGGCGCGGTTCTTCTTTTTGAAACAAGGCCTGCTTGATTTCTTCTGGCGAAACTTTGAACTCCCGCTCCACCCGGCCTCGTTGTACCAATTTGTAAACCAACGCATTTTCATCGAAATAATCGTTTTCACGGAAACTGTGCAGCTTGTAGAACTTCACCGTGTCGATGTTCAGTTCCACGGAATACGGGTCTTTGAACTTGAAAGGCTTGTCTTTCTTGTAAGCCACGAACTGGATGCACACTTTTTCCAGATCATTCAAGCTACTCTTGTCAAATTCATCGATAAAAACTTTGGTGTTTGGTTCCACCTCCCCCTGACTACGGAGCAGCCAGCCGTTTTCACCTTGCGACAAATAACTGTAGGACAGGAAATAATTGCTATCATTCACCAAATATGCTTCATACGAAGTGGAGCTCAGTTTCTTCTCCTCAACAGGAAGGAAAGCCAGCACCGCGGTGATCGATTCGCCTTCAGGAGTTTCCTCCACCACCACTTTGAGCGCTTCCTTTCGTGGCGGCTCGCCGTAGCTTACTTGCACTGTTGGCTTGGGCGGCTCCACATTGGCCACAGGTTCTATCACGACGCACTCGCGAGCCAGCACCGGCACATCGAAGCCGTCCTCGTCTTCCACCACAATAATATCTTTTCCCCGCATTTCCTTGATTATGCCGCCGCCCACGGAGTTGAGGAAGCGCACTTTATCTCCTATTTTCATGCTTTGAATTGCCTGTTTATCTTTTTGTTTTTGAATGGCTAAAAATAAAAGAGATTCCCATAAATCCTATTATTTCAATCCCGCCAAACTATATTATCGGCAAAGTTCACTAATTTTGCCGGATAAAAAAAACATTCGATGAATTTATCCAATCCGGGCCAGATCCATATCGATGAATACGACTACGCTTTGCCCGAAGAACGCATTGCGGCTTATCCTCTTTCTAAAAGAGACTCCTCAAAACTGCTTCTATATAAAGACAATACGATTTCGGAAGATGTTTTTTCATCCCTTCCCAGTCATTTGCCGGCAGATAGCCTGCTGGTGTTCAACAACACCAAGGTGATTCAGGCACGGATGCACTTCCGAAAAGAAACCGGAGCACAGATAGAGATCTTCTGCTTAGATCCATCCGAGCCGCACGATTATGCCTTGATTTTTCAACAGACAGCGCATTGCGCATGGCATTGCTTAGTGGGAAATTTGAAAAAATGGAAATCGGGCGAGCTCCACAAGGAGGTGTCAGCACACGGCGTCAGCACCACCCTCACCGCACGCCGCACGCAAAGCAACGGCGAGCATCATGTCGTGGAATTTTCGTGGGACAATCCAGCCTTCACCTTTGCCGACCTGCTCGAAGCTGCAGGCGAATTACCCATTCCACCTTACTTGAAGCGCGACACGGTAGAAGCCGACAAGCAAACCTACCAAACGGTCTATTCCAAAATCAAGGGTTCCGTAGCAGCGCCCACAGCCGGACTGCATTTCACGCCGGAGGTGCTTGCCGACTTAGCAGCCAAAGGATTCCGCCGGGCGGAAGTGACCCTGCACGTAGGAGCAGGCACCTTCAAGCCGGTGAAAAGCGAGACGATTGCCGAACACGAAATGCACAGCGAATTTATTTCGGTGGAACGCGAAACGATCGCGACCTTGCTCAGACACAACGGCAAAGTGATCGCAGTGGGAACGACCTCCGTGCGCACCCTTGAAAGCCTGTACTATATCGGGGAGAGCTTAGGCCTCAACCCGAATGCTGAACTTCAGGTGGATCAATGGCAACCTTACCAAGACGGATCTAACCTTCTGGACAAGAAGGCAGCCTTGCAGAAAATCCTCGATTATCTTGACAAGAACAATCTAAAACGATTACTTGCGGACACACAGATCATCATTGCGCCTGGCTATGAATTCAAGATCGTGGACGGCATCGTCACCAACTTTCATCAGCCGAAAAGCACCTTGCTACTTTTAGTATCGGCCTTGGTGAAAGGCGATTGGCGGCAAATTTATGATTATGCGCTGGCCAATGGTTTCCGCTTCTTGAGCTACGGCGACAGCTCGCTGCTGATGAAACGATGAATCAGACGTTTTGTT
>MKRS01000644.1 GCA_001897035.1 Bacteroidales bacterium 45-6 | reverse complement strand
TCACTTCGGTGGCATACACCGCCGACTGCACGCCGCCCAGCCCGAACCACACCTCTTTATATTTGCGGCCGGGATGATTCGCCATGTTGATAGACAGGATCTGCCCCTTCTCTTTTTCGGTCAGTCCGAGAAGCGACTGGATCACATCAAAGCGGTTCATGAATTTTCGCTGGTCTAACAGGATCTTGCAGTCGGAGTTATTGATGATGGCTTCCTTGACGATGGGCGAGGAAATAATATCATCCACCTCCTGGGTTACGACAATCGCCTCCCCGAAGTATTTCCGGACGGTTTTATACATATATTGCATATAGGCCGCCATGTTCGCCGAGGACAGGGCTTTCCAGGCTTCTTCCACGATCAGTTGTTTCCTGACACCCTTTAACCGCCTGAGCTTGTTGATGAAAGCCTCCATGATGATGATCGTCACCACCGGGAAAAGTTCGCGGTTCTCCTTGATCGCGTCGATCTCGAACACGATAAAACTTTTCGTAAGCAGGTCGATATTCTCCGCCGAGTTCAAAAGGAAGTCGAAACGCCCGCCCCGGTAGTACTGGCGAAGGGTGGTCAGCATGTTGTCGATATTGAAATCTTCCCGGCTGACCTTGATCTCCCTTGCATCCAGCTCCCTCCGGTAATCGTCCCGCATATACTCGTAGAAAGTATTGAAACACGGCGTGATCGTCCGGTCGTCCTGTATCTTCTGGATATAGGCCGCTACCGCGCTGCCGAGTTCCCCGGATTCGGTTTTTGTAATTCGATCCTCTTCGGACTTCCAAAGGGTTAGCAGCAGGGTTTTGAGGCTGTCCTTCTTTTCCACGTCGAACACGTAATCGTCGGTAAAAAAAGGATTGAAGGAAATCGGGTTTTCTTCGGTGTACGTAAAGTAAATCCCGTCCTGCCCCCCGGTTTTACGGCGGATCATTTCACAAAGCCCCTGATACGAGTTCCCAGTATCGACCAGCACGACGTGCGTGCCCTGTTCCCAGTACTGCCTTACCATGTGGTTCATAAAAAAGGACTTTCCACTGCCGGAAGGCCCCAGCACGAATTTATTCCGGTTCGTCGTGATCCCTTTTTTCATCGGGAGGTCGGATATATCGACGTGCAGGGGCTTGCCGCTTACACGGTCGCACATCTTGATCCCGA
>MKRS01000643.1 GCA_001897035.1 Bacteroidales bacterium 45-6 | reverse complement strand
TTCTCAAAGTTTTTTGCGTCGAGCAAAGGCAGTTTTTCTTTCTTTTGTCCGGCACAGGACGCAAGCAAGGCCAATACTGCCACATAAATAAGTTTTTTCATAGAGCTAACAGAATTTTTAATGATTATGTATTGATTCAATTTTAAGGTTGTTCCGGGAAAACGGTATGATAGGCCTAACAATTGTCGTTTCAACACCTATTATGCAAAAGTAAAGATTTATCTCGAATTTAGCCAATGAAGCAGTAAGAATAATTTGTTGCCAAGGACCGATAGCCTTTGGCCATTCGCTAAAAGCTAAGAGCTAAAGGCTAACAACGATTTATTTATCATGGAAAATCACTAAATTTGCAAGCAAAAAAGCACTTGATGGCTACCGATAAACCATTTCAGATCGACCTCGACCAAATAATACAATCGAAGATCCCCCGCATCTACCCGAAAATACCTCAATTCCTGTTTCGGTATCTGAAGCGCAAGATCCACCAAGCGGAGCTAAACGAGATATTGCGCCTCAACCACGGGAAATACGGCGTGGACTTCATGCGTGGCGCGGTGGACTATTTCGGGCTGAAATTTGAAATTTCAGGCTTGGATGCCTTGCCGTTGGACAAGCCGATGGTTTTCGTTTCCAACCACCCTCTCGGTGGACTCGACGGCATCTGCCTTTCGGCCATTATTGGCGAAAAATACAACCACAACATCAAGTATTTAGTGAATGATTTGCTCTATTACATTGAAAATCTGAAACCGATATTTATCCCTATCAATAAATACGGAATGCAAAATCGCACAACAAGCCAGATGATTAACGAGGCTTTTGCTTCCGGAGATCAGGTGATTACCTTTCCGGCCGGGCTATGCTCCCGGAAAATTGAAGGCGAAATCGTTGACCTGCCTTGGGGAAAGATGTTCATTCAAAAAGCGGTGGAATTCAAGCGGGATGTTGTCCCCGTATATTTTGATGCGCAAAATTCAAACTTTTTTTACCGCTTGGCCAGCATAAGGAAAAAAATGGGCATCAAATTCAATTTCGAAATGCTATATTTGCCGGACGAAATGTTTAGAAACAAAGGGAAAACCTTCCGTATCCGTTTTGGAAGACCCATTCCCTGGGAAACTTTCGACAAGTCCAGGTCGGCCAAAGAATGGACCGGATATGTCCGGAATCTTTCCTACCAACTAAAAAACAACTTAGAACGGGAGTCATGAAAGAGATAATAGAGCCAGTCTCGAAAGAATTACTCAAGATGGAGCTTTCGAAAGAAAAGCTGATGCGCCGCACCAACAAGGCTCACAACGAAATCTACATCATCACGGCGCATAACTCTCCTCACACCATGAGCGAAATTGGCCGTTTGCGTGAGGTTGCTTTTCGCTACTACGGCGGTGGCACAGGCCTGGAGGCCGACATCGACGAGTTCGACACCATGGACAACCCCTACAAGCAACTCATCGTCTGGAATCCCGATGCCGAAGAAATATTGGGAGGATACCGCTTCATTTGCGGCCCCGACGTGAAGTTCGACAAAAACGGAAGCCCCATTTTGGCTACGTCCCATCTGTTCGATTTTTCCAAAAAATTCATCCGCGACTACCTACCCTACACCGTCGAGCTGGGACGCTCGTTTGTCTCCCTCGAATACCAGTCCACCCTCTCCGGCTCCAAGGGCATTTACGCCCTCGACAACCTTTGGGACGGGTTGGGCGCTTTTTCGGTAGTGGATCCCAACATCCGCTATTTCTACGGGAAAGTCACCATGTACAACACCTACAACGTGCAGGCCCGCAACATGATCCTCTATTTCATGAACAAATATTTCGCCGACAAAGACCTCCTTGTCTATCCAAAGCACGAGCTGATAACCAACATGGATCCCGACGAAATGGAACGGTTGTTTGTGGGCGAAAGCCTCAAAGCCGACTACCGGATCCTCAACAGCGAGGTGCGCAAGCTCGGCATGAACATTCCCCCCTTAGTGAATGCCTACATGAGCCTTTCGCCCCAGATGAGGGTGTTCGGCACGGCCATCAACCGCGAATTCGGAAACGTGGAAGAAACCGGGATCCTGATCGCCATCAGCGAAATCCTTGAAGACAAACGCAAACGGCACATCGAATCCTACCTGAACGACAAGCCCTCCAAACGTTTCCTCAAAAGGCTGCGCCAGATGATAAATTGGAGCCGGGAGGATTAGGCGAAACTCCAACACACCAGGGAAAAGCTTGATCCTGTGCGAAAAAGCGCAGTGACCACGCAAAAAATGCAGACAAAAAGCGAAAATATAGCTTTTAAGTTGGCATTCAGCTTGCTATCTTCAAAAAATAGGGAGATACATCTTGCCCGACAAGAAAACTTTGTTAATTTTACGACAGCATCTTAAGGAACACTAACTGGGGAAATATCCGGGATAGAATAATAAGATTAGAAAATTGGATATGCGACACTCGTGCCACCTATAGGAATAGAGTGTAGCATATTGAGATGTTAGGGGCAAATGTAAAAAGCTGCACGAAACATGATTTTACTGACAAGATGATAGAATTACCAAAAACGATTAGACCAGCTAGATTTGATGAAGTTCCGAAAAACTCAACGGCTTTTGATAGGCTTCAGATGATTGTTAATGCTAAGATTATCGAAGGATTTACATTCAATTTGAAAGAAGCAGACAATGCAGAGCACAAGGAAATTCCATTTAAGTTTTACTCGGAGATTAATATAAACAATTCAAAACTTTGGGATTTAATAACTGCATTAACAGATTTATTGCCAGATGCATCAGCCTTGATAATTGGATATTCAGAATCTGAACCAAATTATTGCTATTATAAAGCAAAGAATGACTTAATTGATGATCTCAAAAGATTCAAAACTGAGTTAACTGAAGATGCATTTGTTGAGTGGGGGATTATTTATAATGATGACGAATCATTAACAGAAATATTTATACCTGACTCAAAATACGTCAAATTCTGGGGAGTTGATATTGAAGGATTTAAGAACATAATGACTAAATTTAATCTGGATCAAGTTAACGATTTAGAATTTATAGACGAATATCCGAAAGTTAGAGAGCCATTGAGATTATTTGATAAATCAATTAAAGATTCAAATGATTTGATAAATGAATTGATAAAGTAAATGCTGACAACAAAATATATAGTAGTTGAGGTTAAGTGGTTCTCCCTTTCCCCTCGCATTTGCAAACAAGCGTGGAGCGAAAATAAAAACAGAATATGAGTTATAAAATAAGCATTCCGAAACCTTGCCATGAAAGTTGGGACAAAATGACACCAACTGGAGATGGAAGATATTGTTCTGTCTGCAATAAAGTTATCTACGACTTTACAAACCTAACGAATCGGGAACTTGTTGAAAAAATAGAAGGAGACAGAAATCTTTGTGCGCGTTACAGACAAAGTCAATTAAATACCGACTTGTATTCAAACAAAAGCAGAAAACCTCTGCGTTTAGCCGTAATATTGACAATCACATCTTCTGCTTTCTTAACACAGTCATTGTCTGCGAAAACAGAAAATGACAACAAAACAGAACAACGTTTTGGAATGAAAGAAGATAGCAAGCAATCGGAGACTGAGATTCAACAGCGACCTGAGGCGAAAGATACCATAAAAGTGTCAGGAATTGTAGAGTATGAGAAGAAAGGAATGGCTGGCGTTCTTATTACTCAAAAAGGGACTCACAATGGCAGTATTACGGACGAAAAAGGTGAATTTCATCTGATTTTAATAGACAATTTACCTGTCACATTGGTCTTTGATTATTTAGGATTTAAGAGAAAAGAAATAGTCTTAAATGAACCGAACAGCAAATTAGATATAAAATTGGAAGAAAGCGAGACCATCTTGATGGGAGAAGTGATGGTGGTTAAACAAAATGTCTTCAAAAAGCTCATTCATTCTCTCAAAAGAAAAAAATAAAGGAAAAATGGCTACCTCCAACAACCCTCCTATCCGGCGGGTCCAACCAAGCTCCGTGCGAACATCCGCCGAGAGGCAAAATTGAGCAAGTTTCGGGTTTTCTACCACAGCATACGTGGCAATCTTTGCAACAGAAATTTTAACCCGAAAAGCAATGCAAAGATTTAAAGACAAATGGACATGCCACAGCTCAACAATTCATCAACGAAGGCGGAAAAGCAATCATCACCGGGCAAAGTGCCCAAACGGTGAACAAAGCCGTTGAACAATCCTACGGAAATCGCCAATGCTCTTTTGTTTCTTGCTCCGCAGGAAGCATCATATATTCATGGCATAGAGCTAAAGGCAGATACCTGAATTTCAATTATCTTACAATAAACATGTTATTACACATCGAAATATCGGACACCGATTTACGAAGTAAAATAAAGCAACAAAAAATTCGTTTTGGCGGAAACCGCAAGTTGAAAATTTATGGTACTTTGACTTGCAAATCGGGCAAGAAAATGAAAAAGGAAAACAGGGTCTTCTTTACAACAGAAAATGAAGCCATAGAAAACGGTTTCCGTCCTTGCGGACATTGCCGGAAAGACGAATATAAAAAGTGGAAGAATGAAACTATTTGACGACACGATTGACAATACAAAAAACTGGCTGCCACAAGACGGAACGGTTAATTATTATGGCAAATTATTCAATCAAAAAGAAGCCGACAATTATTTGAAACAGTTGCTAAACAAGATTGAATGGAGAAATGACGAAGCGATTATTTTCGGAAAGAAAATAATCACCAAACGAAAAGTGGCGTGGTATGGCGAAAAGCCTTTTGAATACACCTATTCAAAAGTTACCCGACACGCTTTGTCGTGGACGACAGAGCTGTTGGAACTCAAAAGCTTCATAGAACGAGAGACAGGCGAATCATTTAATTCCTGTTTGCTGAACTTGTATCACAACGGAAACGAAGGAATGGCGTGGCATTCCGATGAGGAAATTGACCTAAAGAAAAACGGCGCTATTGCTTCATTAACCTTTGGTGCAGAACGAAAATTTCTGCTGAAACACAAGCAAACCAACGAAAAAGTTGAGTTGATTTTAGAACATGGAAGTTTATTGGTCATGAAAGACACGACACAAACTTTTTGGCGTCATAAACTTCCAACTACAACACGCATCACAGCTCCAAGAATAAGCCTGACATTCAGGACAATCGTTCGTTAACCCCATACGACAAAAGGCGTTTGCAACGCAAAAAATTATTTGGAGGCACACGTAATTTACGGCTAAAGCAATTTCAACAGATATCAGGGAATTACCAGAAAGGCGATGCGAGCGGATGTTATATCGTACTTTGTTCCGAAAACAAATATAAATATGTATTTTTGATGCGGGAAATTTGCCGTAGGGTTTCGCTGTTGCGGATAGATTTCCCCATATTTAAGACCCAATATTACCCATGTTTTCATCCAAACGAAACGTACTCGAAACCGTTGCCTTGCTCCGGGCTTACGGCATAGATCAGGTGGTGCTTTCTCCCGGTTCGAGAAATGCACCTCTGATCCATACCATCACGCAGCATCCGTTTTTCACCACCCATTTGGTGCTGGACGAGCGCAATGCTGCTTTTTTCGCTATCGGCATCATCCAAAAAACACAGAGGCCGGTGGCTGTGTGCTGCACCTCAGGAACGGCTCTGCTCAACTATGCGCCAGCCGTTGCCGAAGCCTATTACGCCAATCTGCCTTTGGTGGTGATCTCCGCCGACCGCGCCCCCGAATGGATCGGTCAGATGGACGGACAAACCATTCCGCAGCAAAACGCATTGGCGGGCATTGTGAAGAAAAACGTGCAGATACCCGAAATAGCAACCGAATCAGATCGCTGGTTTGCCAATCGCTTGCTCAACGAGGCATTGATTGCTGCCACTGCCGGA
>MKRS01000642.1 GCA_001897035.1 Bacteroidales bacterium 45-6 | reverse complement strand
GCGAATAATATTTATTTAACCGGATAGTATTTTTATTTCCGGTAATCACCAGTCCCTGTGTTGTAAAATTGCAGGCAACATCATTTAAAATCAACTCCGGGAATTTTTCTGTATCACTCAGTTTTTTCTGATACAAAACAGTTGTAGCCTTTCGCGGAACAGGCGATTGTTTTTGAGTATAACCTGTTGTAAACAGCATAACATATCCCAGCAATAATGACAATCCTTTCATGATAGTTTTCAAATTTGTGTAGCCAAGAATAAATGCGTCAAACGTACATGAAATTTTTTATTCATAAACTACACAAAGGATGAATGAAAAATTTCAGGGGAGTTCTTTTTGGCTAAAAAACAATGATAAATATTCAAGAGAATTTTTTTCAGAGATAAATAATTATACTTAAATAACAATTGTCTTACACCGGCATGAGCCGGTGTAAGACAATCAATTGCTGTTTTTTATCTCCAGGCTTCGGGTTGCACCATGCCGGTCATTTTTTTTGCATCTTCCAAAGGGATCGGCATTACAAGGTATTTATCTGTGTAAGACTGGTAGTCACGAATTTTCCTACGCTCATAGCTGAATTTTCCATCAGCGCCTTTTGTTATTCTCATTCCTGTAATAAACTTATTGGTTTCTGCAAGAATTTTCCAGCGGCGCTGGTCATCGAAACGGTATTGCCCTTCAAGGCAAAATTCTACCCGACGTTCGTTACGAATGCGCTCACGTAAAAACTCTTTTGAATCTACGAAACCTGGTACATTCTCTATTTTCGGTTGAAAGGCTCTTTCTCTGATTACATTTAATGCAGTTTTCGCACCCGCGAGATCACCAACTTCACATAAAGCTTCTGCTTTTTGCAGGTAGAATTCAGCAAGGCGGAAAAACACCCAATGTGTAGGTTCATTGCCTGAACTGCCTCCAGGTCCCCAGAACTTGATCTGCTTGTCTTTGCGGCTGTAATAACCCGTACATGTTCTTTGTGTTTCCTGCGAAATCACATCGTTAAAACCACTTCGCCCTCCAACAAAGGTTTCAATAATAAATGGTTCCGTACAATTATAAGGCACGCCATAGTCAGCCATGTTGTAAAGTATATTTATATAAAAGCGCGCATCTCTGTTAGCATATGGATCTCCACCTGTTGCTT
>MKRS01000641.1 GCA_001897035.1 Bacteroidales bacterium 45-6 | reverse complement strand
ACCTTGGCTTTGGCAGAGGTAGCTGCCAATGTGATGTTGGATTGTTCGCGCGTTTGCATCAAGAAGATGTAAATAGCCTGGATGACTTGTTGCTGGCGAAGAATTTCTGTCAAGCCATATTCTTGTTGAGGAATCGAACCTTTGCGCGATGTGAGCAAGCTTGCCTGGCTGTCCAAATCCTTTTTGTTGATATTCATCGCTTTCTTGACATTCAGAATAGCCGACTGAATGTTTTGCCGCATATTCTTAAGGCTCGCCAAGGCTCTTGTTCTCACCGGATTGTCCTCACTCGAACTTCTTTCAATCCGATCGTAAGAGAGTAACATGGTGTTATATTCGCCAATGACAGATGCTAAACCTTCATCGGAAACACCTAAGTTCGGGATCAACTTATTGCGGTTTTCAGTCTTATTGATATAATCTTCAATCAATTGAACAAGCTTCAGTTGGGTTTCCGCTTCCACCCTCTTTTTCTCTATGTCAGCATTTTGTTCCAGAAACACTTTTGTTTCTGCACCTACGTCCGTGATTCCTTGTTCCTTCTTAAAGCTAACCACCTTGTTCTCAATTGATTTAAGTTCTGAAGATATGTCCAGTAGTCGGTCATTGACAAACCGGGAGGTATTGTAAGCAATTTCGTTGCTTTCCTTAACATTGTTGCTGTTGTATATTTTTACAAGCTGGCTAAGTATGTCCACCGATTTGGAGGCATTGCCCGAGTGGAGACTGATATTGAGCACGGAAGATGTTTTGCTGGTGGACTCAACAGCAATCTGCGCAGCTACTGCTTCCACCTCCGCCTGGGTGTTGACCACTTGGACAATATAATCGTCGCCCAAAGGCAATAACGGGTAATCTTCGTTTGCCGATCTGAGGTCAATGATGATACGCCCTTTGTCAGAAGGTATTTTTATGGCACAGGGCAACTTGTACTCTCCTTCCGGAAAGTCATATTTTTTCTTTTCAATCTGGTACGTTCCGCTCACAAACGCCGAACCTTTGGAAGTCTGCGAAATTTCTATTTTTATGCCGCCCTTTAGTTTGTGGGGACTTACCCCCTCCAATTCCACCGTGTAGGGGCATTGCTTGTACACTTCGGTTTGCCGGAACAAGCCCTTCTGAAAATAAGAGGTAAACAAGCCAAGTGAGTCAACAGTCTGCCTAATTAGGTTGGGAGAGGAAAAAACGGCAATTTCATTGTCAATATTATTGGTTGTACTCAGCAAACCTAAGTCTTCAAGATTGCCAATAGCGCTGTTTGCCGAGGCTTTGTTCCCCTCTTCCTTAATCAAAACTGATGTCGAAACCTCATAGCTGCGCTGCCAACTCAGATACACTATCACCCCTAATAGCATAAATACAAATACAGAAGCAATAAACCACTTCCAATAGCGTGAATAGTAGAGAAGTATTTCCCGGATATCGATACCTTCTTCCTGCTCGTCATATACGTCTTTTTTCTCCATTTTATCTGAAAGATTACTCATATCATTTGCTTTTTTCGTTGTGTTATCGGATAAATATTGATGCTACGGAAACTAATGCAGAAATGCCAGGTAAAAGCAGGCCGCAGATAATTCCGGTTTCGAAACGGTTGTGAGTCGAGATGAACTTCCTCATACCAGAGACTTCCTCTTGTTTGCCGGGCTTAGATTTTTTCTGCGAATTCACTTGATTGTCTCCATACTTAAGATTATGTTGGCTCATTAGCCTTTATTTCTTTATTAAGTAGATTATCGAAATCAACAGGGAGATTCCCGACAAGGCGACC
Organism: Bacteroidales bacterium 45-6; assembly: GCA_001897035.1. Classification (GTDB taxonomy): domain Bacteria; phylum Bacteroidota; class Bacteroidia; order Bacteroidales; family Dysgonomonadaceae; genus UBA1309. The sequence goes on along the minus strand of MKRS01000641.1, from coordinate 4,144 downwards.
CCTTCAAAAGACCCGAACTGGGAATTGGTGCCCTTGGTCCTGTTTGGTTCAACATACACCATGTCGTTTTGTTGAAGATAATAGAGATCGTTGTTCAACAAGAGGGTTCGGTCTTGGAGGTTCACCGGATAAATGTGTTTCTCTCCATTTTGATCCAAACGCACCAAGAGTATTTTGTCCCGTTTTCCATAAATGGTGAGGTCTTCTGCCGAAGCAAGGGCATCAAAGATGGTCATCCTCGCATTCTCGGAGGTATAAATTCCAGGCTTGTTTACTTCCCCCAATACGGTCACGCGATAGTTGAGGAATCGCATGGTGACGATCGGATTTTCTTTTGTGTAGGCGGGATAGATGGCATCGTGGATCAATTTTTCCACTTGTGCTTTTGTGAGCCCTCCCACTTTTGTCTTGCCGAGTATCGGGAAGTTGATACATCCGTCCTTATCGACAATGTAGTTTTGCAACGATCCATACGTTTCTGTGACGGAAGTAACATCGGTAGGCGTGATATTCTTGGAAGACTGGGGGATCAACGGCAAGTTAAAGTCCTTTGCCGCTTCCGGAGTGAGGGTGTTCACTGTAATTAGCAGGATGTCATTGGGCATGACTTTCGCCTCGTAATTCAGTGCTGTTTTTGCAAGTTCTGTTTGTTCAAGATTGGCCGCATCCTTTATGTAAGGAATTTTCTTATAACCCGTACACGACGAAGCTAAAAGAATCATCAGGATGGCCGTAAAATAAAAACGAAAAATGGGTTTCATTGTATAACTTCTTTTTTGTTTGATTTTTTGTAATCAGTTTATGTTTCAAATCGGCTTTGAGGTACCACCTCCAATGTAAAAGTAGTCAAATCCGGCCTCTTCCAGCTCAAATTTATTGTAAATATTTCTACCATCAAACAAGACAGGATTCTTCAACAGCTTCTTTAAGGCCGTCCAGGAAGGCAAGCGAAATTCATTCCATTCTGTGAGCAGTACCAACGCATCCGCATCAACAGTAGCATCGTAGGCATCATTGGCATAATAGATTGAATCTCCCAATATGCGCTTGGCTTCGTGAATGGCCACCGGATCGTAGGCTCGAACCTTTGCTCCTTCTTTGAGCAAGGCTGTAATCAGTTCTAAAGCTGGAGCTTCCCGCATGTCATCGGTCTTGGGTTTGAAGGCTAAACCCCACAAGGCAATCGTTTTCCCCGACAAATCTCCAAAATAGGCTTTAATCTTTTGATAGAGAATTTGTTTCTGATAATTGTTGACTTCTTCCACGGCTTTGAGCACCTGCATTTGGTATCCATTAGTCTCAGCAGTTTTTATCAAAGCCTTCACATCCTTCGGGAAACAGGATCCGCCGTAACCACATCCCGGATACAGGAACTTTGTTCCAATGCGCGCGTCTGAGCCAATTCCTTTTCTCACCATCGTGGGATCGGCACCTACTATCTCGCACAAGTTGGCGATGTCGTTCATGAAACTGATTCGGGTGGCCAACATGGCATTCGCAGCATACTTTATCATTTCGGCAGAAGGAATATCGGTGAAGATCATCCGGTAATTATTCAGGATGAAAGGCTTGTAAAGCCTGTCCATCAATTCTTTTGCCCGCTGGGAATCCACGCCCACCACCACACGGTCGGGGTGCATGAAGTCATCTATGGCTGCGCCTTCTTTGAGAAATTCCGGGTTAGAAGCGACATCAAAAGGAATGTCCACCCCGCGTTTTTCAAGTTCTTCGCTGATGGCTGCCTTTATCATCTTGGCCGTCCCCACAGGTACGGTGCTTTTGGTCACAACCAGGATGTATTTGTTAATATGTTGCCCGATGGTTTTTGCAACGCCCAGAACATAACTGAGGTCAGCACTTCCGTCCTCGTCGGGAGGAGTGCCCACGGCCGAAAAAACGACTTCCACGTCATTCAATACAGCCGGCAAATCAGTCGAAAACTGAAGTCGCCCTGCTTGGTGGTTGCGAAGCACCATTTCTTCAAGACCGGGTTCATAAATAGGGATGATTCCCTTCTTCAACTTTTCGATTTTCTCGTGGTTGATATCGATACAATGAACTTCCGTACCCATTTCGGCAAAGCAAGTCCCTGTAACCAAACCAACATATCCTGTACCAACAATTGCTATCTTCATATATATCCAAGAATTGCAAGAACTTTCTTGTCGAGCTTAAATGCCCTTGTTTGTGAAAGCACTGCAAAATTACTAAAAAAAACTCTTATAGCGGCCTTACTCATACAAAATCAATCTACTATGCCCCGTTTTGGCACGAAAATTCATCCCAACAAGCAGCCGAATGTCAATGTTTGAGCAAAACCTTACCTAAAAAATCAGTCCAAATCCAAGTTAAATTTTTCTTTCAATCTTAATAATTCCGGATTTTGTTCCACCATCAGCCTGAATTTTTCATCGGACGTGAATGCAAGCTTTTTCTCGTTGTTCTCGCTCACTCGCACCTGCATCCGGATAGCGAAATTTTTCATTTTCAAACGCAAGGCTGACAAAATACCCGTGGCTTTCTCCTCAAGCCTATCTTTCTGACCCGGATTGTTCACCACCACTTCAAATTCGGATGCTGAAAGCAAAACAGGTACACATTGATTCATAGTTTGGAACAGAAGCACCTCTTCTTCATCGAGCTCCTTCATGCAGCTCGCCCATTCTACCTCCAATTGCTGCTGTGTGACAGGCTGCCGCTCGTCACCCGTGATGAGTTCTTTCTCTTCTGTTTTTTCTTCTTTCGATTGCCCTAAGGAAGACAGGGAAATCCCTATTCCCCCTAAAGAGACACTTTTTTTATTCGTTTGTGTTTTTGGCGCATCCGCTTGCCCCTTGTCGGCGTAAGCCCTATTGTTCTGCTGTTGAGGAGCTGGGCTTGGCGCTACCCGAGGTGAAGAATATGCCTGATTGGAAACCTTCGGCTCACTCACTACAACGGGATTTGGATCGGCTATATTATCCGTAATGGGCTTAATTATTTTTTTTTCATCGCCACTTTCCTTTGGCGAGACTGCTTGGCATAAATAGACGAAAAGCAAATCCATCAACAACCTTTTGTTTCGGCTGAGCCGGTACTTCATATCGCAATCATTTACCCACTCGATGGCCTTATAGAGGAAACTGGTTTCGCAGAGCTGCGCCAACTGGATATAACGGTCGCGAATGGACGATCCCACTTCAAAAAGCTGGGCTGTGCGTTGATCCTTACATAGAAGCAGGTCGCGGAAATGAGAAGCCAATCCTGTGAGAAAACTTTGCCCGTCGAAGCCTTTACTGAGCACTTCGTTGAGCGTGAGCCAGCTTTCCACCACGTCTTGCGACAAAATATTTTCCGTCAGCCTGAAATAATATTCATAATCAAGCACATTTAGATTCTCGATCACGGCTTTGTAGGTGATGTTGCCTCCCGTGAAGCTCACCACCTGGTCGAAAATGGATAAGGCGTCGCGCATCCCCCCGTCCGCTTTTTGGGCAATCACATTCAAGGCCTCATCTTCGGCTTGCACGTTTTCCTGTTCGGCTACATGCCGAAGGTGGTCCACCGTGTCGGAAAGGCTTATCCTCGAAAAATCGTAGATCTGGCACCTGGACAAGATTGTTGGAAGCACTTTGTGTTTCTCGGTGGTTGCCAGGATGAATATGGCGTGGTGAGGCGGTTCCTCCAGCGTTTTCAGAAAAGCGTTGAATGCAGCCGTGGAAAGCATGTGCACCTCATCGATGATATACACCTTGTACTTTCCTATCTGGGGAGGAATCCTGACTTGCTCGATCAAGCTGCGGATGTCGTCCACAGAGTTGTTGGAGGCAGCATCGAGTTCGTGAATGTTGAACGAACGTTGCTCGTTCATCGCAACGCATGATTCGCAGCGGTTGCAGGCTTCTCCCTCAGATGTTGGGTCCAGACAGTTGATGGTTTTGGCAAAAATACGCGCGCAGGTGGTCTTCCCCACTCCACGAGGCCCGCAAAACAAATAGGCGTGAGCCAATTTATTTGCAGAGATGGCATTTTTCAGTGTTGTGGTAAGGGATTTCTGACCAACAACCGACCGAAAAGTGGCAGGACGGTATTTTCGAGCTGAGACCAAATAGTTGTCCATGAACAATTCGTTATTTTAGCGAAGGACAAATATAAAAAGAAATTG
>MKRS01000640.1 GCA_001897035.1 Bacteroidales bacterium 45-6 | reverse complement strand
AGGAAGTAATAGGGGAAGAGTTTTTATTTCTCATTCTCTTTTTCTTTGCCTTTACTTGATGTTTTGGAATCACGTCGGGATTTATCTTTATCTTTTTCTTTCTCCTTCTCTTTATCTTTTGAACGATCTTTGTCTTTGTCTTTCTCTTTTGAAGCTTGTAATGCTTTTTCAGATGCAGATGGAGATAATAATTTCTTACTAGCACTGGCACTCGATGGTCGACTACTACTACGACGAGCGCTAGTCGAATGTTCAGGCGCATTTAATACACCAATTTTATATTTTAAGAGTAAATCAATTAACTTTTCCCCGTTAATTAATGTTATCGGTGCCGCTCCTTTTTCAAAAGCAGCATCTTTAGCTCCTTTTGCAAAATCAGATAATGTTATTATTGTGCCTTGAAAAGCATCAAATCTATGTAAACTACCTCTTAAGCTATCTAAAACAGGTCTTATAACATTTGAAGTGGTATTTCTTTTAACTTGAATCACCTCTTTAACGGTTGTGATACCATTTTGACTGATTCCGGTAACATCCACTCCTTTATCATTAGTAGGCGAAGTTACTTCTACATCTTCGTAGCCCATTGCGTAAAGTAAGTCTTTTACAATATGCTCGAATTGATAAGGTTTTGTTTGTTTTAAATATTCTTTTAAAAAATTTCTTTGCTCTATTGTAAAACTTTCAACTTTCCGGCTTAATTTAGTTTCTTTACTTAAAATTGAATTTTCTTCCTCTAACTCAATAGAATCTAAATAAAGTTTTCCAAGTTCGGTAATTAAGTAAGCATTTCCATTCTTTTTGACATATTTCCTATCAATAAGATTTACAAGTCTTCTTCTTAAATAATCTTTGATTACTGATTCTTTTTTCAGATTAGAATTATTAATAGTATAGTTTTCCCAATCATCTATCAGATCAGCTCTCTTACCCTCTTGTATCGAGGAAAGTTGAACTAAAATCTGTACTAAACCTTCTTTAATATCAATATCTTTAGTTACTAG
>MKRS01000639.1 GCA_001897035.1 Bacteroidales bacterium 45-6 | reverse complement strand
TTAACAAGAAGAAGTCCGATTTCATTCACACTCCACATGGGGAAGATGAATAAGTTGGAGTGAAGCCTGCTTGCATCTTCGCCACAGGACTTCGCAGGTTTCTTTCCCCTGAAATACTTGGTTTGCTGGCCTCTCGTTTGGGAAAATTTTTGTAATTTGCACGTAATATCTAAAGGGCTTGGCCGCAACCCGATATAGAATTCGATCGTATGAAAAGGAAAATTGAAAAGGCCTTCCTGTTATTAATGACGGAAAAATAGTTTTTTGCATGAAAATAGCCATCGAAGCTCAGCGCATCTTCCGGCGGAAAAAACACGGAATGGATTTTGTCGCTTTAGAGCTTATTAGAATGCTTCAGAAGATAGATACGCAAAACGAGTATTATATTTTGGTGGCGTCAGGAAATGACAAATGTTTGACATCAAAGGGGAATTTCCAAGTGGTGGAAGTGGGTGGCACATCGAATTATTTCCTGTGGGAACAATGGTTGCTTCCCCGGGCATTAAAACGGATCAAGCCGGATGTGGTGCATTGCACTTCGAACACAGCGCCGTTGCATTGCCCTTATCCATTGGTGTTGACGTTGCACGATATAATTTTCTTGGAGAAGAAAATCGGAAAGAATGTGTCGCCGTATCAAAATCTGGGGCGAATCTATCGCCGGTTTGTAGTACCGCGGGTCGTATTTCAAGCCAGACACGTGATAACTGTCTCTGACTATGAACGAAGGCGGATCCAAGAGGGTTTGCCTAGCGCCAGTGGAAAAATCGCGACCGTGTATAATGGTGTGGGAGTTGAATTTCAGGTGATTCAGAAGCCGGATTCTATTGTATATAAATACATTCAGGACAGAGGTTATTGGTTTCTTTTGGGAAACACGGATCCGAAGAAGAATTTGAAAAGGACACTTCAAGCCTATGCGGGTTACGTGTCCCTGAGCGTATCTCCCAGGCCCTTGTTGATAGCAGATCTGGACTCTCAGCATTTGGACGCAATTCTTCAGGAAGCAGGGATTGCTGGGATCCGGAGTTTGCTCTATGTGCCAGGCTACATTTCCCACGATGATTTGCCTTATGTTTATAATGGGGCATTTGCCTTTTTGTATCCGTCTCTCCGCGAGAGTTTCGGACTGCCCGTCTTGGAAGCCATGGGATGTGGAACGCCCGTGGTCACATCCAATACATCCGCACTGCCTGAAGTGGCGGGAACACGGGCTTTGATGGCAAATCCCGAAAGTGTGGGTGCAATTACGGAAATGATGATCCGTCTGGAGGAGTCGGTTGACCTTCAAAAAGCCCAAATAGAATACGGAGTAGGCCGTGCCAAGGAATTCTCTTGGGAGAATACAGCTAAAAGAACCTTGGAAATATATAAGAGTGTTTCTCAACATGGGTAAGTTTGGCGATAAGATAAAAAAAAGTGAGAGGCTCAAGGGATTTGTCCATAGCCTGTTGATGGATCCGGTGAGGACTCGTCCTCGTTTTTGGTTGCGCCTGTTTCAGGCGTTCTATCTGAAAAGAGGGCGTAAATCGGTGATTTACCAAAGTGTGAGGAAAGACTTGGTGCCGTACCGCTTGTTCAGCCTTGGCGAGTGCTCGATAATAGAAGATTTTTGTTGCCTGAACAATGCTGTTGGTGATGTCGTTGTCGGCAGCAATTCGCGGATAGGAATAGGCAACACGCTGATAGGACCTGTGAAGATCGGGGACTATGTGAATACAGCGCAGCATGTTGTCCTGTCTGGCCTCAACCACAATTACGAAGATGTAGGCGCCGCTGTTGTGGAGCAAGGAGTGAGTGTTGGCCAGATCGAGGTCGGCGACAATGTGTGGATTGGTGCCAACTCGGTGGTGCTCGCCGGGGTTAGCATCGGCAAACACAGTGTGGTGGGTGCGGGAAGCGTGGTCAACAGGGATATTCCCCCGTATTCGGTGGCGGTGGGGAATCCGGCCAGAGTCATCAAGCAATATGATTTTGAGAAGAAAGAATGGGTGAAAATTCCATAACCAGAATGTGTCAATGAAGGTTCTCACGGTATATGATGTCAGACCTGTCGGAGACAATCCTTTTGTCGAACTGCTTTGTGAACATCTAAGCAGGGCGGGAGTTGACATGACATGTTCTGTCAGCGAGTTTTGGGATTCCACCGCTAAAAATTATGATGTTATTCATTTTCATTGGCCTGAAGAAGTAGTCGGCTGGAATTGCGAAGACAGTGAAATTCCGGATAGATTAAGAACAAGGGTCAATAGTTACAAGCAGGCTGGTGTAAAGATAGTATATACCCGGCATAATATAGGCCCGCACTATCCAAACAAAGTTATTGAGCAAGCTTACCGGATCATCGAGGAGGAGAGCGATGTCGTCGTGCACATGGCCGGATATAGCCTTTGCGAATTCCAGAAGAAATATCCCGATAGCAAAAATTCGATTATCCCTCACCACATATACGAAGGAAGATACGATCAAACTACCTCGCAAGCAGAAGCCCGCACGTCATTGGGAATTCCAGCAGATGCTTATGTCGTTGTGACTTTCGGGAAGTTTAGGAACTGGACGGAAGTAAGGATGGTCTTGCGTGCGTTTCTGAATTTTCAATGCAGAAATAAATACCTGCTTGCATCACGCCTGCTACCTTTCTTCTCGAAAGATCCTCACCACCGGGGTTTCTTTAAACGAACAATATCGCAAGTTGGATACAGAATGCTTGTTCCTGCGCTGGGGCATTTCTGTGTTTTGGCGGGTGCTAACGATGTGGTGATGGAGGATCGTTTGCTGAGTCTGCAGCTAATCGCTTCAGATTTAGTCTTCATTCAGCGGAAACAGATACTTAATTCGGGAAATTTACCCCTCGCCTTTCTATTCGGTAAAGCTGTGGTGGGTCCCAATGTTGGGAATGTTGGAGAAATATTGGAGAAAACTGGCAACCCGGTATTTGATCCAATGGTTGAGAAAACCATCGCCATTGCATTGCAAGAGGCAAAAGCAAAAGGGGAGGATTTAGGATCCCGGAACTTTGAATACGCACTGAGCAATTGGAAAATGGCAGTGGTCGCTCAAAAATATGTTGATTTATATGATTCGCTAACCAATCCAATTATCCATGGGCATTAAATCTCAATTGGTCTCGGGGGTGTTCTATACGGCTTTGTCGAAATATGCGGGGATTGTAATCACGCTTGTTGTGACGGCGGTGCTTGCCCGGCTACTCTCTCCGGATGATTTTGGGGTGGTGGCGGTGGCTTCGGTGATTATTGCTTTTTTTAGTCTATTTACAGATATGGGGTTGTCGCCTGCTATTGTGCAACACAAAGACTTGTCGAAAACCCAGCTATCCGACCTGTTTTCATTCACCTTTTTTTTAGGAATTATCTTGGCGGGGATGTTCTTCTTTTTTTCGCCATTGATTGCCGCCTATTATCAACGTCCCATGCTGACAACAATTTGCCAGATCTTGTCCATCAATTTGTTTTTCGCCTCTGTCAATATTGTGCCTAATGCCTTGTTCTATAGGGATAAGGCTTTTAAATATATCTCCGTTCGAGGTTTTTCGATACAATTGGCTGGTGGCGTTGTGGCTGTTGGTGCGGCATTTTGGGGTGCAGGATTATATGCCTTGATTATCAATCCTATTCTGTCAAGTGTGCTGATGTTTCTGATCTCCATCAGGCGATATCCGCAACGGCTGAGGCTCACAATGGGGATTGCGGCTTTGCGTAGGTTGTTCGGCTATTCGGCCTATCAGTTTATGTTCAACGCAATTAATTATTTTAGTCGCAATCTGGATACATTATTGATCGGCAAATACATTGGGATGGGGGCTTTGGGCTATTATGACAAGGCCTACCGTTTGATGACCTTGCCTTTGCAAAATATAACGCAGGTAATTACTCCCGTGATGCATCCTGTTCTGAGTGATTATCAGAACGACAGGCAGAAGTTGGGCGAATCGCACGAAAAAATAGCCAGGCTGTTGGCTGCCATTGGTTTTCCGTTGAGTGTTTTCCTATTTTTCTCTTCGAAAGAGATAACATTGCTCTTTTTTGGAGACCAGTGGATGGCATCTGTTCCGGTATTCCGCATATTGAGCCTGTCGGTCGGTGTGCAAATTGTATTGTCTTCCTCCGGCTCCATTTATCAGGCTGCAGGCGATACCCGTAGCCTATTTGTTTGTGGGGTATTTTCATCGGTGTTGAATGTAAGCGGCATTTTGCTTGGTGTTTTTTATTTCAAGTCGCTGGAAGCTGTTGCCATGTGTCTTTGTGTCTCATTCTCTATTAACTTTGTGCAATGCTACCTCCAGATGTATTTGGTGACGTTGAAAAGGGGGCTTTATTTGTTTTTTAAGCAGCTTGCAGGAGCGCTCCTTTTTTCGATTGTGCTTGTGCTTTTACTTGGAGTGACAGCTTATTTCCTGCCGATATTCAGTTTGTTGACTACTCTTTTTCTCAAAACAACAATATTCATATTTGCTTGGTTGGCTTATGTTCATTATTCCCGCATTTTTAATGTAGGAGGAGGGTTTCGAAAGCTGGTGGAAGCTTTGTCTCGCTGATTTCTTAGAAGGCTTGGCGATGAGGTGGCCCCAAGGTTACACTTCCATGTGATTGCAGTTGCCTCGATTATTATGCTCTGTGGTAGATGGCACATGCAGTAATAAATCTGTTTTTGATACATATATAGTAGGTGTTGGATAATTAAGTGCCATCATATAAGTATTAAATATCTAAGTGGATATTAGAATAATGAATTATTGATGATTTTTTTGTAAAACTGCAAAGTTCATCTTTTTGTGGCCTCATTACTGGCCTTAGCAGGATAAATCTCATTTAAGCTGAATATAATTTTATGACACTGTGTAATAAACATCAGACAAACAATCGCATCCAATTTATGGATATTGCAAAAGGAATAGGCATATTCCTTGTTGTTTATGGGCATACCACGGGTTGCCTTCTTAAACCCTATATTTTTCTATTTCACATGCCTTTGTTCTTTCTGGTTTCAGGATATTTTTACCGCAAAAGTGGGGACGGCATGGCTTATGCGTTCAATAAGGTGAAGTCGCTCATTGTCCCTTACATCTATTACATTGTGGTGTTGAACGCAATTTTCTTTCTTCTATATTATTGTATCAATAAACCTTTTCAGTTTTATCCCAGTATCCTGATACGCCCTTACGGTGTAGCTACTATTTTGTGGTTTTTTCTCGCATTGTTTTGGGTATCTGTTTTGTATCGGGTTATCGACTTTTGGAATAAGTCATTTTTAATCGTGGCTACCGTTTTGTTATATGTGATGGGAGTGTTGTTGAGTATTTACAACATAAGGCTTCCCTTGTATCTTGATTCTGCGTGTACTGCAATCGTTTTCTACGGCTTAGGCAATTGGTATGGGAAAGTTCCAAGAATCAAGTATTTTGTTTACGTCATGGGTATCTTGGCCTGCATCTATTGTTTCCTGAGAGGAGATTTTCCCATTATTGATATGAAGGAGAACCAGTACGGGAACTTCTTTTATGTATTCATTTCGTCATCTGTCTCGATTTTAACTGTTGAATTGAGTCGCCTGATTGGTAAACAACGGTTTTTAGGCGGTATTCTGTCTTATCTGGGACGCAATTCCCTATATATATTTACTACGCATTTGTTGGCGTTTGAATTTCTTTATCTCGTTTTTCCTCAAAATAGCGTTGCGTATTCTATTTTGATAGCGGTTTTTGCCATTCCATTGAGCCTTTTGTTGAATTATATTTTGAAGGTTGAAGAGACTTTTTCCTTTATCGATAAAAAGCTTGTAAGGGAATGAATCGGGGCTATCGCTGGGTGGATACTGATAGCTTCTTCCATCTTTTCCTTCTTATTTTTCTTACAAAAAAAGGAGAACCCCCTCGAGCGATTCTCCTTTTCCTTACCAATTAGTAATCAATA
>MKRS01000638.1 GCA_001897035.1 Bacteroidales bacterium 45-6 | reverse complement strand
TTCAAATATACCATCACTTTTACCGGGAGTATTCAATTTTACATGGGCTACAATACAATACCATTTACCTGCTTTAACATCACTAAAAATATCATTTACACCTCGCTTATTACCCAGCCAGCGCAGGTTCCTGAAATCATTATACCGCTGGGTTACCAGTTCCCCTTTATCATTTATCCCACTTGCGGGATCCATTACAAGATAATTATGATCAGCAACTCTTCCTCCAGACCATATATGTGCAATCATAGACTGCTGCCAGTTTCTCCCTGCAATAACAGTAGCTCTGGAAAGCTTATCCCCTCCTCCACCCTGCCAGTTGGGTTCAAATTTAATATCCATACGCCAGTATATTTCATCAAAATCTTTGTCAGGCATAGCGGCATGGCTCATATAAGGGTCAGGGGATCTGCCAATAGCTTTATGAAGTTTTCCTGCATCTACTTCTCCTTTCTGCCATCTTACACGCATTCCGGCGCTTCCATTTCTCCCCGCATTCTCCATACGTATAAAATCGCCATCATCATCATCGTATGCAAAATACCTTTCCCGCAAATCTTCCTTATTTTCAAAATCGTCACAAAATATTGTTCCTTCGGGAGCATTGCTGCAGGAAAAACAATCAGGTTGAGCATTAAGCCCTGCATTGATTAAATAAAGCAGATAAAGTACAAGATGATGCATGAATCTTTAATTTAAAAACAGCCTGGGTACTTCTTAATTTTCTGAATGCCTTAAGAACCAATTATTATTTGCCATATCAATATAAATGCTTTATTTGTTAAAAAAAACTGTGATCCGATTTATTATTTTTTTTCTGCTTACTTCAATTTCAGGCTGTAAAACTACAGTCAGCTATTCCCCTAACGCCTCCCGCTTAATATACAATAATGACGGCAGTGAAATACTTGGTAACAATTGGTTTGATCAACGCCCGCTTACGATTGCAGATGTCAATCAATATGTAGATATGATCGCCCATTCACAGGTAACTACATTTATGATATGCTCAGGCAGCGATTTTTTTTATTACCCTTCAAAATATGGCAGATTAATCGGCAATGATAAAAATGCAACATTGAGTTGTATAAATGATACTGCTCTATATAAAGCATTGCGAAGGTTTTATAACAATACAGCAGCACTTGAAAAACAAG
>MKRS01000637.1 GCA_001897035.1 Bacteroidales bacterium 45-6 | reverse complement strand
TCCATGAAAAATAACTTCAGAGCGAAGGCCGGGTAATATGTGATATAACCAATTTATTATGGAACCATGCCTAAACAGAAGGAAAATGAAAGCCAAGATGATTTTGACAAAAGAACACTTCAATATTATCACGAGTATTGGGAACAGCTTAACCAATAATTTAATAATATGTCTCGTCGTGTTGTTGAATAGTTTTGTATGCTGCAAATCTGTGGATATAAGATGTGGAAAGCCGACATATGATCCCATCTCAAAGCTAAAGGTATATACGGGAGTAGATGAATTACCCAAGCCTCCCCACGAGCTTTCACTTAAAGCATATATTATTAAACATTATGATGTATCCCCCAATATTGGTATGCAAATAGCATTTCGCATAAGATTTGTGGTCGATAAAAATGGCCATGTGGTAGGATTAGGATTGATTCCAAGCAAGAATGAGGTGAGTTACAGTGTTGAATATCTCAGTGAATTAAATAGAATGAAAGAAATTCTTAGGTCATATAACGAAGAATGGAAGCCTGGAATGCATTGTGGAAAGAAAGTTAATACTATCATGTATATGGGATTAAGCTTTGTTGTAGATGAAAATGGCAAGCTGAGGTAAATAGAACGCAGGTTCAATACAACACTCTCACCTTGTTGAGCGTAGGCTGCCATCAGGCCGTTTCGCAGTTAGACTCAAGGCTCTGCCTTGAGTTTGATTAATTTGCGATTAATTATTGCATTTGACTGATATATAGAATACTACGTCGTGCGAATAAAAAACTAATACAGACAAATGAGCACAGGTTATAAGATAGAGGCACAAGACGGGGTTTATTTTTTAACCTTTCAGGTAGTAAAGTGGATTGATTTGTTCACCAGGTCTGGTTACAGGGACATTGTTATAGAAAGTCTAAAATATTGTCGGGAAAACAAACAGTTTCATATCTTTGCTTATGTCGTTATGAGCAATCATGTTCATTTGCTGGCGCAAAGTGGAACAGGGAAAATGAGTGATAGCATTCGTGAGTTCAAAAGTTTCACGGCACGCAAACTTATAGAAGCCATTGCGACAGAAACGGAAAGTCGTCGGGAATGGATGCTGAACCTTTTTGAGTTTTCGGCGAAGCAACATAAGCGAAATGAGAAATATCAGCTTTGGACACATGAGAATCATGCGGAATTTGTTTACAGTGAGAAGTTCATGCAACAAAAGATAAACTACATACATGACAATCCTGTTCGCGCAGGCATAGTTGCCAAACCGGAAGATTTCGTCTATTCGAGTGCTGGTTCGTATGCAGGCATGAAAGGTTTGCTGGATGTTGATTATGTGCCAGTTTCCGTGTCGAAAATTCCACGAATGAGAACCTTGAAATAAGCAGGATGAAAAGCAGGAGCTTTTCTTTTAGCTACGACGCAGGCAGAGCCCAATGTCATCAACTTAAGAAAAAAGCCATTGAAAATTCCTCATAAATAGTTATATTAAGTTACCACACAAAAAGTAACTGATTATATGAGAAACCCTTGTTGAGCGTAGGCTGCCGTCAGGGCTTTTCCGCGTAGCTTGCAGCTACGTCGTAGCTGAAGTCAAAGGTTTGTCCTTGAGGTTTAGCCAACGGCTTCATGCCCAAAGATTTGACAAGGGCATTTGCAAAATAGAATCTGCCAAACAAAGGAGCAAAGCTTCAAGGGCGTTTTCTGTTGCCCCGCAGCTTTGAGCGTTTACCTTCGAGCTCTTTTATCAGATCAGGTATTGGAAAAGGTTTGGCTTTTGATTTACGTATTCATACGAAAAGCCATTTTCTACCATCCGCTCCACCAAGGCTTCAAAGTCGTGCTTGTCGGCCAGCTCAATTCCTACAAATGCGGGCCCTGTTTCGCGGTTGGTCTTTTTCGTGTATTCGAAGTGGGTGATGTCGTCGCGGGGGCCAAGCACGAGCTGCACAAAATCGCGCAGAGCTCCGGGGCGGTTGGGAAAACGGATAATGAAATAGTGCTTCAGTCCTTCAAAGAGCAGCGAACGTTCCTTGATTTCTTCTGTGCGGGTAATGTCGTTGTTGCTTCCCGAAACGATGCACACCACGTTCTTTCCCTTGATTTTGTCGGCATAATAGTCCAGTGCCGCAATGGACAAGGCTCCGGCAGGTTCCACCACGATGGCTTCTTGGTTGTATAGGTCGAGAATCTTGGTGCAAACATGTCCTTCCGGTACGAGTATGATGTCGTCAACCACTTTCTTGGAAACTTCGAAAGGAAGGTCTCCGACTCTTTTCACCGCAGCACCGTCCACAAACTTGTTGATGTCGTCGAGCTCCACAACGTGCCCGGCCTCCAAGGATGTTTTCATCGAAGGCGCACCGGCGGGTTCCACTCCGATAATCTTCGTGCTAGGACTCAATTGACGGAAATAGCTGCCCACTCCCGACACCAATCCGCCACCGCCGATCGGCACAAACACATAGTCGATAGGGCAAGAGGCCTGCTGGATGATTTCCAAGGCAACCGTAGCCTGGCCTTCGATAATGAGTGGGTCATCGAAGGGGTGGATAAAAGTCTTGTGATTTTCTTCGCAATCTTTTTTGGCTTCCGCGCTGGCTGCATCGTAGGTGTCGCCGAACAATACAGTCTCGATGTACTCTTTCCCGAACATCTGCACCTGTTTGATCTTTTGGCGGGGAGTGGTCACCGGCATATAAATCTTGCCATAGATGCCCAGTTTCTGGCAAGAATAGGCCACGCCTTGGGCGTGGTTTCCTGCACTGGCACACACGATGCCTTTGTCGCGCTGCTCCTGAGAGAGGCTCTTGATTTTGTTGTAGGCTCCCCGGATCTTATAAGAACGGACAATCTGCAAATCCTCGCGCTTGAGAATGATTCTCGCACCAAATTGTTCGGAAAGGTTCAGATTGTCGGACAAAGGGGTGCCGGTGAGGATCTCATTGAGGGTAAGCTTCGCCTTATTGACATCTTGAAGCGATGGAAAATATGCTTGAGACATTACGCTTGATCAGTTAGCTTGAAAATAATTAGACAAAATATTCCAGATGGAAAAACAGATGCAAAGGTAATGCGAATTTTAAGGGGATGGAACGATTTGCATTTTTTAATGCAAATTCTCCATCCTTGAATCTTCCTACGGGTTTTCGATGTAGAAAAAGGTGGCTGTTTTTTTACAATCAATTACAATCCAACAAACCGCCCATCCGGGATCACTCGTTGCGAGTGGATCTTGCCTTGCTTTCTCCAAAAATAGCTCTGAAATACTATTTTATTCCCAAATTAAATCTATTTTTGAGAATTAATTGTTTTAACAATATACCCGACTAAAACGAAGTAAGCCATGGATTTAAACTTTACAGACAATTTTTTGGTGGACAAGCCTATCTCCATAGAGAAAAGGAGAACAAGTTACAAGGGGAAGCTGACCAAAACCAAGGGCCTTCAAATGCTTGAGGATGCGAAGAAAAGGCTCCGCGAATTGCAGGATCTTTTGTATGCCGATGGAAGCCAGTCGTTGCTGGTTGTGCTTCAGGCGATGGATGCTGCCGGCAAGGACAGCCTGATCGAGCATGTCTTCGGCGGGGTCAATCCGCAAGGTTGCGAGGTGAAAAGCTTCAAGTCGCCCAGCACCCTCGAATATTCGCACGATTTCCTCTGGCGGCACTACACGGCACTTCCCGAAAAGGGAAAAATCTGCATCTTCAACCGCTCCCACTACGAAAGTGTTTTGGTGTGCAAGGTGCATCCCGAATTCAACTTGAAGGAAAAGACTTGGAAGACGGTCGATGCTTTCGACGAAAAGTTTTGGAAAGAGCGTTACGAGAGCATCAACGATTTCGAGAAGCATTTGATCCGCAACGGGACCAAGGTGGTGAAAATATTCCTGCATGTGTCGAAAGAAGAGCAGAAGAAACGCTTCTTGGACAGGATCAACGAAAAGGACAAGAATTGGAAGTTTTCGGCAGCCGACATGGCCGAGCGGGCTTTGTGGGACAAATACCAAAAGGTTTACGAAGAGGCCATCAACGAAACGAGTACGAAGCACGCTCCTTGGCACATCGTCCCCGCCGACAACAAGTGGTTTGCCCGGCTTACGGCCATACAGATCATCATTCAGGAGCTCAAATCGATGGATTTGAACTTTCCTGAAGTATCTGATGAGGAAGCCGATAAGTTGGAAAAAATCAAGCAGCAATTGCTCGAAAAGGAGTCTTGAGCAACCAGGACTTTAGCCTCGGTTTGTTTTCTCTGCGGGCAACGGCCATAAGCTACCGTCAAATAAAACTCCGAACATACTTGGCACAAACAAAATTGCCTGGAATTTTCATGTTCTATGGCATAAATACCCATGTTCTCACACTTCCAAAAGCTTCCTATAGCTGGGGTACTCGCCTGCATCTCGGAGGAGGTAAGGTGGACAGATGGGGATTAAATTTCAAAAAATCAATATTTTATAGGTCAAATCTTGTTTTGTGATTTGCCGTGCTGTTAAAATGGAATGTGAGTACCTTAAAATTGCCTTGAATTCAGCTATTTTATTTCTCAGCCTTGTTGATTCAAAAAAATTACTATCTTTATGAGACATAAAAAAATAGAGTTTGTTCGGACAAATTAAAATCACGATAATATACAAACGACATGAGCTACCTTAAATTTGATAAGTCACGAATGATAAACCTGGAATATTCGCTGTCCAGGGAAATACTTCGGACCAACCGAAAGGGCGCTTATCACTGCACGACCTTGGTGGAATGCAACACCCGCAAACAGCACGGTCTTCTGGTGATGCCGATTCCTGCGCTTGACCACGAGCCCCACGTCATTCTTTCTTCTTTTGACGAAACAGTAATCCAGCACGGTGCCGAGTTCAATCTTGGCCTGCATAAGTACGACGGCGAAAACTATAGCCCCCGCGGCCATAAATATATACGCGAGTTCGACTGTGACTCCACACCGAAGACAATCTACAGGGTGGGGGGAGTGATTCTCTCAAAGGAGAAAATCTTCTCTTTACAGGACAACAACATCATGATCCGCTACACCCTGCTTGACGCCCATTCGCAAACTACCCTCCGTTTCCGTCCTTTTTTGGCATTTCGCCACATTAATGAGCTGACGCAGGAAAACGACAGAGTCAACAAGTCATACACCGAAGTTGAAAACGGAATTTGCACTTGCATGTATCCCGGATACCCGGATCTATACATGCAGTTTAACAAAAAGGCCAGTTTTGTGTTCGACCCCCAATGGTACAAGGGAATCGAGTATATCCGCGATGAGGAGCAAGGATTGCCCTGCAAAGAAGACCTGTATGTTCCCGGATATTTCGAGGTTCCGATCAAAAAGGGCGAATCTATCGTCTTTTCGGCAGGCGACAAGCGAATCGGGACGCACAACCTGAAGCATCATTTCATCAGTGAGGTGGAGCGGCACACGCCCCGTTCGTCATTCTACAACTGCCTGAAGAATTCGGCCAACCAATTCACTTTCCGCACCAAATCCGACGAGGTGTATTTGCTTACCGGCTATCCCTGGTATTCTGTCAGGGCTCGCGACCAGTTTATCGCTTTGCCGGGCTTGACCATCGGCATAGACAAGCCTGAAGCATTTGTGGAAGTAATGGACACTGCGCTGCCTGCCCTTCGGCGGTTTATGGAAAATGGCTCTTTAGATGCTATGATCTCCAACATGGATGATCCCGACGTGCTACTTTGGGTGGTTTGGGCTTTGGTGGAATTCTCGCACCAGGATAAAAAAGCATGTTTTGAAAAATATGGACAGCTTGTCCACGACATAGTTGTATTCATCCAGAGCAATGCACATGAAAACCTCAAGTTGCTTGAAAACGGCTTGCTCTTCACTAATGGCCGCAACCGTCCTGTTAGCTGGATGAACTCCACCAACATGGGAAAACCCATTACGCCGCGTACTGGCTGTCTTGTCGAGTTTAATGCCTTGT
>MKRS01000636.1 GCA_001897035.1 Bacteroidales bacterium 45-6 | reverse complement strand
CGGCATCAACGCGACCGCGGGCCGGAATGGGCCAACGTGGAAGAGCTCCGCGATCTGCACAACGTGGACGTCACCGGACGGGTGGTGGTGATCGATTGCGTGACCTTATGGGCAACCAATTTCATCGTGGACAACGACGGCGACGTAGAGCTATCGCTCGCACAGATGAAAGAACGCTTCGATAAATTCACACAGCAAGAGGCGACCTTCATTTTCGTCACCAACGAAATTGGCTTGGGCGGAATCTCTCCCAACGACCTGCAACGCCATTTCACCGACCTCGTCGGCTGGACAAACCAGTTTATCGCCCACGCGGCTGACGAAGTGGTGCTGATGGTTTCGGGAATACCGGTGAAAATCAAGAGTAGCTACTAACCGTTAGCCTTAAGCTATTAGCTTTTTCCTATCGGCTAACGGCTATCAGCTTATTAATTCAGATATATATAAAAAACATCATGTCGCAAAAAACATTCAACATTGCATCGCCCGAAAAGCGTATCGTTCCTTTTCTTCAGGAAAAAATAGACAACCTCACCAAACCCAAAGGTTCACTCGGAAGGTTGGAAGAACTGGCCTTGCAGATCGGGACAATCCAACAAACTCTCACCCCAACTCTCACCAAGCCGCAGCACATCATCTTCGGCGGAGACCACGGCATTGTAGTCGAAGGGGTAAGCTATTCTCCTGCGGAAGTCACTCCTCAGATGGTATTCAACTTTATGGAAGGGGGAGCCGGAATCAATTTCCTGACCCGCCAGCATGGGTTCGGCATCAAAGTCGTGGACAGCGGCATCAACTATGATTTCACGGGGTTGGAAGGTCGCCTGATCGACCTGAAAGTTGGCAAAGGGACTCGTAACTACCTCCACGAAGCGGCCATGACACGCGAAGAGTATGAGCTTTGCCTCGAGCGAGGAGCTTCCGTGGTGGACCAATGCCACGAAGAAGGATCAAACATCGTCAGCTTCGGCGAGATGGGCATCGGCAACACCTCGTCGTCGTCGATGTGGATGACCTGCCTCACAGGCATTGACCTGGAAAAATGCGTGGGCGCGGGAAGCGGATTCGACAGCGAAGGGGTAAAGCGCAAATATAACATCCTGAAACAATCTCTGGACAACTACAAAGGAGATGGATCGGTGGAAGATGTACTCAGCTATTTCGGCGGATACGAGATGGTGATGGCCGTGGGTGGCATGTTGCGTGCCGCAGAGCTCAAAATGGTGATTCTAATCGATGGATTTATCATGACCAACTGTGTCCTCGCCGCATCCAAGCTCTATCCGGAGGTGCTGGAATACTGCATCTTTGGACACCAGGGAGACGAAATCGGGCATAAATTGGTACTCGATTACCTCTGTGCGAAACCATTGCTGTTCTTCGACTTGCGCTTGGGCGAAGGCACAGGAGCCGTATGCGCCTATCCACTGGTGGAATCGGCCGTGCGCATGATAAACGAGATGAGCACTTTCAAGCACGCCAAGGTGACAAAGTATTTTGAATAAGGAATCCATGGCTTTTAGTCGTTGGAAAAAACTAACGGCTAAAAGCTAAAAGCTATTGCATGATGAACATACTGAACGATCTACTTGCCGCCATCACCTTTTTCACCCGCATCCCCGCATGGAAAATCCGCGAAATACCAGCGGAAAGCTACAAGCGGATGATCTATTTCTGGCCGCTGACAGGCTGGTTGACAGCTGGAGTGACGGTTTTGTCGTGGATTCTTTTGTCCGCTATTTTTCCTCCCCTTGTCGCCATCGTGTTAGCTTTGGCTACACGTGTGGTATTCACAGGAGGCTTCCACGAGGACGGTTTGGGCGACTTTTTCGATGGATTTGGCGGAGGACGCACCAAGACCGATGTGTTGCGAATCATGAAAGATTCCCACGCCGGAAGCTATTCGGTGCTCGGGCTGATATTCTACTACCTCCTATTGGTCAGCACGTTCTATTCGTTGCCGGCAGAGCTTGTACCTTTAGCCATCTTGGCGGGCGACCCGCTATCGAAATTCATCACCACCATCCTGATGAATCTGCTTCCTTATGCGCGTCCCGAAAGCGACAGCAAGAGCAAGACCACCTACGACAAACTTTCGTGGTGGAAGTTATCCATTGCCTTCGTGACTGGTGCGGTTCCTTTGTTGTACTTTGTGGATAAAAGTCTCTGGTTGGCTTGTGTCTTGCCAGTAGCAACTATGCTCACAGTCTTCTTGTTGTCAAAAAAGAAAATACAAGGCTACACGGGCGATGTGTGCGGGGCAACGGCTTTGCTCTGCGAACTGAGCTTTTATCTGGGTGTGTTGGCGTTGTTGAAAAGCGAGATCGTCTGACAATGAGAATTATCCCGCATGGCTTGAAATGAGGAGTCCAGAATAAGAAGAACCCCGAAAAGCAGATTCTACTTTCCGGGGAAAAATACTGTCTAAACACAAAAAAGGGCTATTACTTCTTCCTGAATAAAGATACAATCCAGAGGAATGCGACAGCTCCAACTACCGAAGTAATCAAACTCCCGATTTTCCCATCAGCACTGATTTGGAGAATCCCAAAAATCCAGCCGCCAACCACGGCACCAATAATGCCTACAATAAAATTGACCACGAAGCCAAAGCCTCCCCCACGCATCAGTTTTCCTGCAATCCAGCCGGAAAGCGCGCCAATAACAATCCACCAAATCCAACTCATATTCGAATAGTTTTAAGGTTGTTAACTTACATAATAACAACCAGTATCCGTTATTGTTCCGGAAGACCGAATTTTGGACCTGATGCAGGTCAAAACGCCTTGATGAAATAGGTCAGCTTGGCGGATAGCACCCGGTTGGCCGAGCGGGAAAAATAGTCGCTCTTCTTGCTATTGAAAAGATCGCCCAACCCGAAATAATACCTCCCTTCCAATACGAAATTTCCTATCTTGGTGCGAACTTCCATCCCAGTGCCCACAACCAGCCCATAGTCAAAATTTTGCTCCACCTTCTTGCGATATTGTCCCCGTATGCTGATCTTTGTGGAATCTTTGCCACTAAGAACATCAGATAGAGCTGCATTCATTATCTCCTTTTCGCTCACTTTGAAGCTGAACTTGGGTCCGAGATTAAAGATAAAGCGAACTTTGTTGCCGAAATAGATATGGGTAAGGATTGGTAACTCAATGTAATTGACAGGACGGGAGTAGGCGTATATTGAGTCTGCCTCAATGAAATTTTGCTTCCAGCCTTGCTGCACGTAGTTGAGTTCCCCGATCAGACCCAAATTTTTTTCGGAAAGGTAACGAATGCTCAATCCGATTGTTTTGCCGTCGAGCATCTTCGTATTGATGCGGGGGACGAAGTCAACCGAAGAGAATGTTGCGCCAGCATTCACCCCAACGTTCCATTCGGGCTTAAACTTATTCGATTGGGCATGTAAAAAGACTGTGAACAGACATGCGAAAAAAAATGTCCGCTGGCGAAGGGAAAATGCCTGCCGTAAGTTGAGTGTGCGAAAAAATTTGTTTGTCATTTGCTATAATCTATTTTTTCGGTGGAAGAAATTCCATAATGCACAAAGTAGAAACCCGTATTGATAAAACCGCCCCAATTATTTGCACGCCTGAATGAGAGCGCCGACTGGATACCATCGCTTTGGTATTTGCCCAAATGGGTTTCAAAACTTGCACCATATCCTTTCACTATGTTGAGGAAATAATTTCCCGTGTCGTAGCCCAGAAGCCCAAATTTGGGATAAACACTCATCAGGTTTCTCCCGTATTGAGTCTTGAATCTTTGCGAGAAAAGCTTCGCGCTGTTTTGGTTCGGCTCGACAAAAAAGGAAGAGTAGAAATGGGTGTCCAATTTCCGCAAGTTGTCCTGAATCTGGGAATTGTAGGTTTGCCATTCGGGATAGCCAAATAAGCTGAACTGCTGACTGGGGCTGTCTTTCTTGAGAGCCTGCAACACCGGGATGAGGCTGTTGAGCGTGGTCGATGATCCTGACGAAGGGACAATAATATTTGGCTTGGTGGCACTAAGCAATGCGGACAGTTCGGCAGCTGTATTTTCGGATAGCTGAATACTGGTGCTGGGAATTTTGTTCTTTTGTAATGCAGACTGGAGGCTGGCCACAAAGTCGGCCTTGTCGTTGTTTCCTGAGTCGTTCACAAAGATAACTTTGGCCGTCCTAAACCTATTAACAAAGGCTTGCGAGATTGCCGGAAACAAAGAGTTGTAGGGCGTATTCACCTGAAAGACATAATCGTTCGAAAGTGCGTCTTCATTTTTAGAATTGAAGGGAATCACGTATCGAATTTTCTTGACCTTTGCAAAATCGGACAAAACTCCGATCTGGTCTTTCGATACTCCTCCGATCAATACGTTGAGAGTCTTCATCTCTTCCGTTTCGAGCAAGGCTTCCAAACGGCTGGTGCTTGTCCCGGACTGAATGTCGAAAACATACACTTCGGCAGAATAGCCTTTTTGTTTGAAATCCTCCACAGCCAGCAAGAATCCTTCGAGATACTCGACAAACCGGTTGCTTTGCGCATCGTTTTTGTCGGAAAAAGGGAACAGCAGACCGATTTTTACAGTACTCACGCTCTTGACCTTGGAGCGCTCCCGGAGCAGGCTGCTGGCCTTTTCTTCCTGCAGTACGCTGTCTTTGGCCGTTGGTTTCTTTTCGGAATATTGCGGTATTTTCAGCGTGAGTCCCTTTTTCAAACTCGACGATTTGAGCGTAGGGTTTGCCTCGGTCAATGCCTCCGGAGTAAGATTGTAGATCCGTGCAATGCTGTAAATGGTTTCTCCTTTTTGAACCTTATGAAACTTATAGGTCAGAATTTGTTCGGGCTTTTGCACCACTCCAGTAGGAATCCGGATCACTTTTCCTTCTTGAAACGTATCAGCAGTCAACCCAGCATTGGCATCCATGATGTCCTGCACCGCAACAGAATATTTGCGGGACACCGAATAGAGTGTTTCCTTGCGTTCAATGGTATGGTACACGTACTTATCTCCAGCCGTATTCGATTGCGGCAGAACCAGCTCGGCTCCGGCCTTCACCCCGTTTTCGGCTCCCGGATTCAGCGCACATAAGTCTTTCAGCGAGATATTGTAAGTTTTTGCAATTGAGTAAGCCGTCTCACCCGGCTCAACCTTGTGTGTTTTTGAGTTCTGTGGCTCACCGTAAACGATGGTGGAGGGCCAGCACAGTGTTACAAATAGGCTTCCCGAGAAGACAGCCCTCGTCATTAAATTCATTTCATTATGATTTAGTATTCAATCGAATAGTATTTGTTATCATATTTGCTTCAATAGGCAAAAATAAAAAAATATCCTGTCAATGACAACTTTATAGGGAATTCTATCTTCCGTCCTTCTCCAACCAGCCCACAACCTGCCGCAGTTTTTCTTCTTTCGGCAACGCATGGTCGAGCCAATGAATAGTGAAACCCCGGCGCTCCATTCCCCTGAACCATGTCATCTGGCGTTTTGCAAACTGGTGGATGGCGATCTCAAGCTGTGAAAACATTTCCCGATAGCTCAACTGCCCCAGCACATACAGGGTAACGAACTTATATTCCAGACCGTAATAGATGAGGTCGTCGGGAGCAATGCCTTGAGCAAGAATGCTCTTCACTTCATCCACCATCCCCTCGTCCAAGCGGCTTTTCAACCTGCCGGAGATCCTTTGTCTGCGAGCTTCCCGTTCTATGTCAACGCCGACGATGAGGCTGTTGAGCGGGGGAAATTCCGTCTCGTCGGGATGCTGTATTTTGGAGTATTCGGCAATCTCTATTGCGCGGATCGCCCGTTGTGCAGTGTCCACATCCGTCTTATTGTGGAGGGGACCATATTTTGCAAGCATTTCGGTCAATTCGCCCAAGGTTTTATGTTGGAGAGATTGCCGCAATTCCTTGTTTTCGGGAACATCCAGCAGCCGAAAACCTTTCAAAACAGCTTCAATATACATCCCCGTTCCACCAC
>MKRS01000635.1 GCA_001897035.1 Bacteroidales bacterium 45-6 | reverse complement strand
ATTACCGTAAAGAAAAACTGGGGCTGGATCAATCTTGATTATATTGAAATTAGCCCTATAGATGCTGATATACCATTCAATATTGTAGCAGACCTCGTAACAAAGTCACCATCAGCCGAAGCTGTAAAATTATACACTTTTTTAAAAGATAATTTTGGAAAAAATGTTATATCAGGAGCTATGGCAAACTACAGTACAGGAACTGAAGAAGCTCAATGGATGTATGACAATACAGGAAAATGGCCGGCATTGACAGGATTCGATTTTATAAACTACACACGTGACTGGAGTAGTATAAACTTCACCGAATTGGTTGATAATTCAAAAGATTGGTGGTCGAATAATGGATTGATTACACTTATGTGGCATTGGCGCGATCCGTCAAAAACAACAGATGGGTTTTATACAAAAGACACTTCTTTTGATATATCTAAAATCAGTGATACTAATTCGGATGAATATAAAGCAATGATTACAGATATAGATGAAATAGCAATTTATCTGAAACAATTACAGACTGCCAAAATCCCTGTTTTGTGGAGACCGTTGCACGAAGCGTCGGGAGCTTGGTTCTGGTGGGGAGCCAAAGGTGCCGGACCTTGTAAAGAATTGTGGAAAGTGATGTTCGACAGATTGGTAAATCACCACCAATTGAACAACCTGATATGGGTATGGACCAGCGACAGTGCCGGTAGCGCAATCGATTGGTATCCGGGCGACGAATATGTTGATATCATAGGTATGGATATTTATCCGGGCGAAAATCAACATGGATCACAATATGTGGCATTCGATAAAGTGAAAGATACGTTTGCAGGAAAAAAAATACTGACTCTTAGCGAATGCGGATCGATTCCAAACATTGATGCCATGTTTGAATACGGGGACACCTGGTCTTGGTTTATGCCATGGAATGGAGATTACACACGATCGGACAAACACAATGGGGCTTCATTTTTTACAGATCTTTTTAGTAATGACAGGGTGATTACCAGAGATCAAATGCCAAACTTTAAATAATAATGAAACATGAAAAAAGTAAATTTTATTTTATTATTACTTTCCATATTATTTATAACGGCCTGTAATAATGATGAAAAACCAGAAGACATGTCTTCCGATTTGGTGATGCAGGCAAAGTCTGCACAAAGTAATCGTTACGAAGCAGAATATGCATTATTGTCAGCAGATGCTGTTATTGAAAATAGCATAGCAGGCTATTCCGGTTCGGGTTATGTTAATCAAAAATCAGGCGATATTTCTTTCAAGGTAAATATTTATGAGTCAGGTGAGTATAGTATTGTTTTTCGTTATTCCAGTGGTGACGAATATAAAGAAAATGACTTACAAGTAAATGGAAACACTATAGCTACAGTCAAGTTTAATGCAGCCTCCAGCTGGCAAACAATATTACAGTCAGACATAATACTTCAGTCGGGTGAAAACACCATAACAATTAAAAAAAACTGGGGCTGGTTATATCTGGATTATATAGAAATTGTATCGCAAGGGCCTGTGAAATATGAAGCGGAACAGGCTTCGTTAACTGGTGGAGCTCTAGTAGCCAATTCGTTTGGAGGCTATTCGGGTGCAGGATATGCAGATCAGCGGGGCGGTGATATTACTTTCGATATCACAGTTCCCTATAATGGCCAATACACTCTCGGCTTCCGTTATTCGAACAGTAATGAATATAAAGAAAATGACCTTCTTGTAAACGGGCAGTTCATTCAGATACTAGCATTTAATGCCGTTAGCGACTGGAGCATGCTCCAAGTAGGACCAATCAGTTTAAATGCCGGAACAAACACTGTTACTGTACAAAAAAACTGGGGCTGGATATACTTGGACTATATGGAAGTGTCAGCTTATCAATCAGTCAGTTTTAATATTGATGCAGCTTTGGTTACTAGAAATCCTTCAGCAGAAAGTGTAAACCTTTACAATTTCCTGAAGGATAACTTTGGGAAGAAGACCATATCAGGGGCTATGGCAAATTATAGTACAGGTCTGGAAGAAGCGACATGGATGTATGAGCAGACGGGTAAATGGCCGGCATTAGCAGCCTTCGATTTCATTAATTATACAAGAGATTGGGGAACAATTAACTTTAACGAATTAGTCGATAATTCCAAGGCCTGGTGGGCTAATAATGGTATCGTTTCTCTACTATGGCACTGGCGTGACCCTTTGTGGGTCAATGATGAGTTTTATACAGAGAAAACATCTTTTGATATTAGCAAAATAGATGATACGAACTCTGCCGAATATAAAGCGATGATCAGAGATATAGATATTGTAGCTCAATATTTGAAGCAACTGAAAGAGGCTAAAGTACCTATTCTATGGAGACCATTGCATGAAGCTAGCGGCAAATGGTTTTGGTGGGGAGCAAAAGGTAGTAAACCATACAAAAAACTATGGGTTATTATATATGAACGTATGGTTAATTACCACGGGCTTAATAATCTGATATGGGTATGGACAAGCGAGGCTGATGATCCGGACTGGTATCCGGGCGATGATTATGTAGATATTGTAGGTATGGATATTTATCCCGGCGAAAGCCAGCATGGCTCACAATACGTGAAATTTAATAAGGTTAAAGAATTAGTAAATGGCAAAAAGATTATCACTTTGAGCGAATGCGGTTCAATTCCTGATATTGATTCCATGTTCAGCAAAGGGGATACCTGGTCTTGGTTTATGCCGTGGAACGGAGATTTTCTTCGTTCCGACAAACACAATGGAGCATCATACATCAAAAATGTATTTAAAGACAGCAGAGTTATTACAAGGGACCAAATGCCTAGTTTGAAGTAGGCTGTCTATTTCGATAAGCTCCATTTATAGTGTAAATAGTGTGTAATCAGATATTTGTATTCTATCCCGTTGCATAAAGGGTAACGGGATAGATTATCTAACGAAATAATTATAAAAAAAGAAGCAATGAACGAACTATTTAACAAACGCTTACAATCTGTTACGGCAGAATACGAAAAATTAATAAGCAGAAAGAACAAGGCTGTATTGCCGGGTAATGGCATTTACGAACGTTATACTTATCCTGTAATCACAGCCGAGCACACGCCCGTCTGCTGGCGTTACGATATGTCTTCCGAAAGTAATCCTTATTTTATGGAACGTTTCGGGATTAACGGGACATTCAATGCCGGAGCTATTAAATGGAAGGACAGATATCTGCTTGTCGTACGGGTTGAAGGCAACGACCGTAAATCGTTCTTTGCCATAGCTGAAAGCCCTAACGGGATAGATAATTTCAGATTTTGGGATTATCCGATAACGCTTCCTGAAACAGAAGACTCGGATATCAATGTTTATGATATGCGCCTGACGGCTCACGAGGATGGATGGGTTTACGGAGTATTCTGTTCGGAACGTAAAGATCCCAATGCTGCAGCAGGAGACCTGTCATCGGCTGTTGCTGCTGCGGGTATTGTTCGCACCAAAGATCTTAAAACATGGGAGCGACTTCCCGACCTTAAAACAAAAAGTCAGCAACGCAATGTTGTATTACACCCCGAGTTTGTGAATGGCAAGTATGCTTTATACACCCGTCCTCAGGATGGATTTATCGACACCGGCAGTGGTGGAGGCATCGGTTGGGCATTGATTGATGATATAACAAATGCGGTTGTTAAAGAGGAAAGGATAATCAATCACCGTTACTATCATACCATAAAGGAATTGAAAAACGGTGAAGGTCCACACCCGATAAAAACACCTAAAGGCTGGTTGCACCTGGCACACGGTGTTCGCAGTTGTGCTGCCGGGTTGCGTTATGTGTTATACCTTTACCTGACCGATCTGGAGCAACCCGATAAATTGATTGCTGAACCGGCAGGTCATTTAATGGCTCCTATGGGTGAAGAACGTATCGGCGATGTATCTAACGTATTGTTTACGAACGGATGGATTACCAACGAGGATGGCACAGTGTATATCTATTATGCATCGAGCGATACACGCATGCATGTGGCTGTTTCGTCAATAGACCGCCTATTGGATTATTGTTTGAATACACCTGCCGATGGATATCGCTCGGCAACATCTGTGCAATCTCTAACTAAAATCATAAAGAATAATTTGGAGTCTAAATAACTCCTAACCACAGACAATCCATGATAAATACAGATAAAGTAACACTAAAAGAAAAAATAGGCTATGGATTTGGCGATGCAGCCTCATCTATGTTCTGGAAACTATTCGGCATGTACCTGATGTTCTTCTATACCGATGTATTCGGTATGGAAGCTAAGGTTGTAGGAACAATGTTCCTTGTCACCCGCATCTGGGATTCAATTTTCGACCCCATCATCGGCGTCATTGCAGACCGCACAGAAACCAAGTGGGGCAAGTTCCGTCCATTTATCCTTTTTCTGGCTATTCCCTTTGCCGTCATCGGGATATTCACATTCTATACACCCGAATTTGGCACCACCGGTAAGATTGTATATGCTTACGTAGCCTATTCGTTGATGATGATGGTTTATTCGGCTATCAATGTGCCTTATGCCTCTTTACTTGGTGTTATAAGCTCCAACCCCAAAGAAAGGAATGTACTTTCTACTTTCCGTATGGTGTTTGCCTATATCGGCAGCTTTGTTACTTTACTGTTGTTTATGCCGATGGTCAATTATTTCAGTAATGGCAGTAAAATCATTTCAGACCAGCAATATGGCTGGCTGATGGCTGTGGTGATAATCGCAATAGCCTGTGCGATCCTTTTCTTCTTTTGCTTTGCCTTTACAAAAGAAAGAGTAAAACCGATGAAAGAGGCACAAACACCTCTGAAAGATGATTTGCGTGATCTATTCAGGAATAAACCTTGGTGGATATTGTTGGGGGCAGGGGTTTCGGCACTGATATTCAACTCTATCAGGGATGGTGCTACAATCTATTATTTCAAATACTTTATCGACGAAGAAAACTTTGGAACAATCAGTCTTTTAAATATTCCTTTTGTGCTCAGTGGCTTATATCTGGCTTTAGGGCAGGCAGCCAATATAATCGGGGTAATCCTAGCTGCGCCTGTAAGTAACCGTATCGGGAAGAGGTACACCTACATGGGGGCGATGCTAATAGCCACCGTACTTAGTATCGTTTTCTATTGGTTGGGTAAAGATAGTCTGGTTTTGATCTTTACGCTGCAAGTACTTATAAGCATATGTGCAGGAAGTATTTTCCCGCTGTTGTGGTCTATGTATGCCGATTGTGCCGACTATTCGGAACTAAAAACTGGGAACCGGGCCACAGGTCTTATATTTAGTTCATCATCTATGAGCCAGAAACTAGGGTGGGCGCTAGGTACAGCGCTGACTGGATGGCTCTTGGGTTATTTCGGATTTCAGGCAAATCAGGCGCAAAGTGCCGAGACCATAAACGGCATAAAGATGTTCCTCAGCTTTTTGCCTGCGGTAGGTACGGTATTGTCGGTTGTATTCATTTACTTCTATCCACTGACAGAAAAGAAGCTTGAAGAAATAACGACCGAATTGAATAAAAAGAGAGAAGGACAGTTTTAAAAATATTCGAAAATGGAAGGATTCAGAAACGAACTAACAAATAATATACTGTCATTTTGGGTTGATAAGATGCAGGACAATACACATGGCGGATTCTATGGTTGCATAGATGGGAACGATATTTTGCACAAATATGCAAACAAAGGAGCTATCCTGAATTGTCGTATACTATGGACTTTTTCTGCTGCATACCGTCTCTTTCGTGCCCCACAGTATTTGACGATTGCTAAACGAGCTTTCGATTATATACAAATCTATTTCATAGACAAGGAGTATGGCGGAGTATATTGGGAGCTGGACTGTGAGGGTAATCCTGTAAATACAAAGAAACAGACTTATGCGCAAGGGTTTGCATTATATGGCTTCTCAGAATACTATAGGGCTGTTGGCGATGAAAATGCTTTGGAGCTGGCAAAAGA
>MKRS01000634.1 GCA_001897035.1 Bacteroidales bacterium 45-6 | reverse complement strand
TATTATACAATGTTTGATTGTTAGTTTGATTAGCAGCTTCGAATAAGACTTCTAAGTTCATCATATTATCAATGATAACGAGGAAACCTTCTTTACTATCCCACGATCGTGTACATCGAACAATAGGCGAGTAACGTTCTGATAATGTTATTGCAGTATTAACAATGATTTCTAAATATTCTGGTTTGTGAAGTAAACGATAGGCATGACCGAAACTCGACATAATGACAAATCCAATGTCATGTGAACCAGTAACAAAGGCAACAGGTGCTAATGGTAACATTAAATTAGTGGCCGTTTGTAGAAGTTTGTATGTTGCATTGTTTTCAAAAATATTCCAGAATATTCCCGAAAAGAAACCATTCGTAAAACTATGAAGAGGATTTAAATTGATCCATTCGGATTGTAATGGATATCCTAGAAAAGGATATGAACTGAAGTTTTGATTAAGATATTCGTTATAAAGAATCGAATATTGAACATTTGCATAGCCCAAAACATTGAAAGCCGTCGCACCCGACGACACTAGTAGCAAGGTGGTTAGAAAGAGCAAAGTATTCATTGTTAAATGATAACAACTCCGAAACCAAAATGAATATTAAAACAGATAAAAAAAAACACTGCGAACTTTATATATATTTCATGAGATAAGATTTTATTTAAAAGAAAAAAGCTGTTCTCATCTATTCTTCTTATCAGAAAAAAAAGAGAAAGAAAAAACATATATTCAATTTGAAATCTTTTTTGATATTTTTATTCTTATAAATCAAAACATTATGCGTGTTAACAGTCTTCTACTATGAGACTTTGCATGTACAGGTTGACAGAATATCCCTGATTTTATTAAACCAACGTCCATGCCATTTCATTTCATATTGACGACAAATTTTAGGACATCTTTCTTGAGCATCTTCTTCATCTAC
Organism: Bacteroidales bacterium 45-6; assembly: GCA_001897035.1. Lineage (GTDB taxonomy): Bacteria > Bacteroidota > Bacteroidia > Bacteroidales > Dysgonomonadaceae > UBA1309. Next base: position 237 of record MKRS01000634.1, on the reverse strand, counting down.
GATTGGATCGGTGTCTACATCTTCACTAATAAATGTACCTGTGGACTGTTCACCATATCGGTTACCAGTCCATCTAATCAAATCGTCTTGAAATGGATCTCCGAGTATATTGCCAGTTGGTCTATAATTTTTCCAATCGTCTTTATGTGTAACATCATCGGGAAATATGTATTTACCGAGGCCACTTTGTTTATCATCTTGATATTTTACTTTGTATTGGTCACCGTTTGACCATGA
>MKRS01000633.1 GCA_001897035.1 Bacteroidales bacterium 45-6 | reverse complement strand
GTAGGTGAAGGCAGCCATCGCCACCTCGGCCTGGGTGTTGAGCCGATGCGCAAGCAGGGTCAGCCGGCCGGCGTTGTCGTACACCATGCGGTAGTTTTCGGTGATCTCGGAACTAACGTAGGGCGTTTTGTGCACATGCCGCTTGTTGAGGACTGATCCTGAAAAATTGTAGTGGAAGTAATCGTGGTCGTATCCGCCAAGGTGATTGTTGGAATGCGACTGCACTACACGCCCCTTGTCATCATAATAGTAGGAGGTGACCAGGGTGCTTGAGCCATCGAGCATGGCGACAGCCGTCCCGGTGATTGCGTTGCGGGTGGAAAGGTCGGTTCCGTTTACCAAGTTCTCGAACTTGGGGTCAAATCCGCTAATTTGGCTATAGCCCAAGATTCCCTTGATGGAGGCGTATTCAGGAAGGTTGAGGTAATCGTAGGAGTCGTAGAAGTTTTGGGTGAGCATCTCTATGGTTGTCCCCATAGGAGAATTGGCGGTGTATCCGCTTCCCGTCACATAAGTTTCCTGCATCGCGGCATTGCGGTAGGCCTCCCTCATGGCCTGCTCGTCGTAAATCACGTTCACGCCCGACTGCACGGGCCTGCCCAGAGGATCATATTTGATGAAAGTCCATTTGTTTTCACGGCGCTGATTACCGTCTTGAGAAAACACCAACCGTCCCGCCTTGTCGTATATCATCTTGACCCAGTCCCTACCGGGAAGCTTCTTGGCAATGCAATTGCCCCGCTCGTCGTAGTTGTAGGCGTATCCATACTGGGCAAGAGGGCTGTTCGGGTCGTTAGGTCCCGATATGCCGGCAAGGGAATAGCTTCCTTCAGCCGTGATCTTGTCGGATGCTTCGGGCGAAAGCACGAAGCGAAGCTGCCCCTTCTTGTCGTAGGCATAGTAGGTGTCGTGGTTGACATTGGCATTCACCTTCCGTTGGAGCAAAATCTTGCCATCTAAATCTTCAAAAACCAAGGTAACCTGGTTGTCCTCATCGGTGTAGCGGGTCACCCTACAATTGAAAATATCGAGAGGGTCGGACGAAACGACAAGGCGGTCTCCTTCCACCTCGTAGATGCGGACATAGAGGAGGGGATTGCTTGGATCCGAGCAAATGATTTCCGCTTTCTGTGCCTTGTCGCCGTTGTAGCGGAAGGCCCCGGGCTTGATGTTTTTAACATCCTCACCACTATTATCGGCAGTCTTTGTGGTGTACACGCTGGCATAAGGCATCTGGTCGGCATAAAAGCTTTTGGCCTGGGCCATGACATTGTCGGCATCGGGGGCGGAAGCCGACGAAGGGACAGGAGCCGGCAACCATTGACGGGTGACTGTCCCCGCGCAATCAAAAGATTGCATGGAGACCAAGTCCTTGCCTGCAGGCGTGACCGACTTGACAGCCATTATGCTACCGCGCCCCAACCCGTCGAGATATTGCACAACGGCTATGCTGTTGCTGGTATTTAACTGGGCAGGATCACTTATTGGCGCAGTAACCGTTTTGGACACCATACTGTTCCTTGGTTTGGAAATGGACTGCCCAATTGCCGGATACGTGCAGCCGAAGACGAGCAGAGCCACCGCCCATCTGCAAAACTTATATCTATATTCAAGTATCATAAATGCGATTCTTTAGACTTTAATAAAATGGTATTCATTGAGCATTGTAGTTGTATTCCTTCACCTGAAGCAAGTTGTGATTGTTGTCCCTGATCGCCTTGACCCTTCCAAAAGGATCGTATTCGATGTAATTGGTGACACCGTTGGGAGTTGTGACCGAAGTTCGTCCAAACGTATAATCATAGGTATAACTGGTAATCAGCGCATTTGGAAGCTGAGTACGCAGCCATTTCACGTTCTGTATGTCATTCGTATCAATACCATAATCCAGTTGTCCGTAAGTGCAATTCCGAGCCTCCATCAGGACAGACGAGTAGTTGCCGTCGTAAAGTATAGAGGTGGGGGTATCCCCTTCGGCATGGAACTGCAACAAGTTGCCGTTGCTTCGATCGTATTTATCGAATGTCATCTTGAGTTTCATCCGCGGATCCTGCACTTGCCATTGGAAGTTAGGGGACACATAGTCAGTAATTGGAGCGGAAATATCGAGGGTGTAAATTTGTTGAGGCCTCAGTATGTTAAATAGCCGGGGGCTTTGGAACATGGTGTATTTGATGAACTGCGCGCCAACCACTTGCCCGTCTTTCCTGATAATGGTTTCCACTGGTGCGTTTTTTACCACATGCCTAAAATCGTAATAGCGAACACTATCATTTCCAATATCGTAGAAATCGGAATAATATTTATAAGAATAGGTGGTGTTGGAAAGGTTAGCATAATCTATATTGGCATTAAGGTCGGGCATGGTGCTATAATTGATCTTATGCTCCATGAGTTTTGTTTCCCTCAAATAATTGTTGATAGAGTCGTAGGTGTATTCCGTATATGTTTCCAAACCCTTGTCAGATTCAATTTTCCGTAACAGATTGTATTTGTAGAAATCCAGATAGAACTTGGATATGTTATTAATAACTATTTTGTCATTTTGCGGATCGAGTAATGGCACATTCATGACAAAAAACATCTTGGCCATCACCTCAGGTCCCTTTACATATTGATTGTATAACGAATATTCAATATTGTTGTGGGAGTCGAGTCTCTCATATTTTATTAACTTACCCACTTCGTTACGGTTTACCCACGTGAAATACAACTGGCTGGAACCGTAATCTTCCCTCTTTCGTAATTCAGCATAATTCACAAACTGATAGTGTTCGGTTCCTTTCGAACTGTTCGTCCCCAAACTATTTTCGACGCTTCGGACTACCCAAACCGAGGAATATCCCACACCGTTACGTTCTTGTATCGAGTTGTTACCGGAGAGAGAAGGAATATATATTTGTGGATACAAGTCTGAGGGAAATGTCATCACGTAACTCCCAAAACCATCACCCTTTTCTCCTACCAAACTACCAGGAAATTGGGTAGGGCTTGGCAGAGGTTTGCTCAAGACTCCTGATTCCTGATTGGCACTTATTCCTGGGCTCTGGTATGTATAATAATACCTAACAACTTCCGCATCATCACTTTCCGAACCTTTCGAGACTTGCTTTTTGATTCGAAAACCGACGGTTGTTCCAAAAGAGGTTACCTCATTAATAGATTGTGGAGACTGATTGTAAGGAACGTAATTTCCATTTTCATTCTGAACCGGATATATATTTTTGCGGTTATCTGCTCCTGCTGCTACTATATAAGCGTACCCGTTGTGCTCAAACTCAAAGCTGCTGTATCCGCCCGTAGGATAAATTATCTTGTTCAGAACATAGGGAGCCGTGACATGATCCTTCGGTAAATAAAAAAACTGATAGGGAGGCAGGGAAATAGAAGCACCTCCGGAAGAGACCGCTGATTCGGTCACCGAGTTAAGTTGCAGCACCGGAGAGAAGCTGTAGGACATGTCAAATTGCTTATATACCACGAAATCTTTCATCAGTACAATATTGTCCAACTTATCGTCTTGGGGAGAGCCGCTATGATAGAGCAAAGTCTTGGGATATGCGGACGTATTGAATTGTACCACAGTCGGATTGGATGGGCTGGAGATGCGATAGAGCCTAACCCCAAAAAGCTGGTATCCTTCGGTCTGGTTTTGCACAGCGTCATCCGTAGGATATGTTTCGCTGAAAAAACGCTTATTATCCTGCTCTAAGAAATTATATGTAGCAGTCGTGGAAACGGTAGTCTGCTTGGTTATTGGAAACCAGTAAGCGTAAGAGGGCTGATATTCTAAGTTTATCTGATCACCTTCCGGCGATTCCACCCGGGTGAGATACCATCCGGTAGCCTCTCGTTTCCCTTTGGCTCCTGTGGTATGGCTTTCTGACTGCTTGTATTCAATTGCATTTGATCCTCCGAAAGTATAGGTGATGCCATCGGGGGATTCGAGTGTAATTTCAGCCAATTCGTTATCTCCAACCTCGTTCTTCACAATCTTGGTAGAAACAGTAAAATCAACATCCGAAAGGACAAGCCATTTTCCCCTGTAAAAGACGAAGAGTCCGCTGTATCCACAGAAGTTGAATTCGAACTCGTCTTCTCCGGCCTCATGCTTAGAAAGCTGCCCCTTGGATATAATCGGATCGTAGCCCGCATCATTATTAAAAAAGTTACCAGTGGAGGCAGTCTCATCGGGAGACGAGTTTATGGTTCGTGTGACGACTCCCCCGCAAGTGAGGTTCCACCCTAATCCTGTTACCCCCGGATAATACAGACTGGAAGAATTGTCTTGCGTGTCCATGGGAGTGTAGTCGAGAGAAATAGGCATATCCAAGTGTTTTGTTCGGAACTGAAAGACAGGAATATCTATCCGGTGCTTGCCTCTAAAAAGGTCGATATCAAGGTTCTTCATCCCCTGAGCATTTGGTGAAGAAGCGATGCTCTGCGATGATTCGTATTGAGCGCGGCTGATGCCCACTACAATAAAGAGTAGTAACAATAACAGTGTTCTTTTAGACATAGAGATTGAGCTTTGGATCCCCATAGGATCTGGTTAATTTAAACTTTCAAGATAGTTCTGGAATATACTTTCCCGTTTACCCGAATATAGAGTACGTAATAACCTGAAGGAAACCCAGTCATGTTTATCCTTTGTTCCTGATTGCCAGCCTCTACTTTCAACTTAGGAACCGACAGCCATGGAAGCCCTTTGGTATCGGATAAGAGGAAGGATACATCGGCATCTGCTTGCAGCTTATAGCTGACCGTAATCTGCGAACTAACAGGATTCGGATAGGTGTTACAATCCACCAGAATATCGGAGTCATGCGCTTCATGGCCGAAAGACGGATCTGCATTGACAGAGTCATTAAAGTTCAACTCCTCACGATTGATCTCAGAGAAGTAGAACGAAGTCGAAAAATTCTCGATAGTGCTGTCATTACGCAAAGTGAAGGAGCGTATAGTTTCAAAAACTGGATAACGGCAACCGGGAGTAAACCATTGATATGTTTTCAATAGCATCCTGGTGTTGTCAAGTCCAATATCTGTGAATTCTTTTGTTCGCAAAATGCGGACTACATCCAACACTCCATTGTCTGGGGTTTTCAGTTTGCCATACGCGTCCACCACAGTTTTGCTATATCCCTCCGCTTTCAATTCCACTGTCTGGCAATAAGCTCCTGTTCCAGAGAAGTCGGTGCGGATGGAATCTCCATATTTGAGAGGAAAGACATACAGCACCTCAGGCTTGTCGTAAGTCATTTGAGTCGTCCGGTTGGTATAACCGGTCAAGGCCAAAGTATCGGAGGACAGTTTGTAGAAATAGCGTGTTTGATGTTCCAGCCCAATCACCGTATCCTTTGCATGTTCGTCCGGCCAAAAGTAAGATAGCTGGTACTTATCGTCCACCATGCGGACATCAGAGAAATCCCATTCAATATTTTTCCCAGGCAAACCGGGATTGATAAATTCGAGCTGCTGTTTCACCACCATATCGCCCGCCCGCAATAAATTATTTGTTCGGGTCAGGTGGTTTTGTGCAAACAACGAATGTGCTGACAAAAATGCCAACAATACACACTTCCATTTTTCCGTGATCTTTTTCATTCTATATCAAGTATAAGTATTATTCAATAGCTTCATCCATTTGTTGACACTCAATTACTCTTTCAACACAGGACTGTCTCCCATATCATCATCAAGTTGCTTCCTTAGTAAGGCCCAATTACCAGCGTTAGTAACAGGTTGTTACCAACGCTGGTAACGGCCTGTTACTAAGCAATGACTACCGGTGTGGCAAACGTGGCACTCCGGGGTTGCTTCAGCACATTGTTTCCCCCACTATACTGGGTGGTCACCGTCAGCTCATATTCCCCTGCGGCCAAGGATGCAGGCACAAAGATGAGCAGGCGCGAAGGTTCGTTGATGACGATGTCGGCAAGGTCTAACTTGGTCACTTCCGAGGTGGCGACGTTGGTGAAGGTGATGCCACAGGATGGGTCTTCTCCTACAACCTTGAGGTAG
>MKRS01000632.1 GCA_001897035.1 Bacteroidales bacterium 45-6 | reverse complement strand
AAGTAGGCGATTTATTTCTCGAGTTTTACGAAAAAAAACTCCCGTTCGAACTCACCAATGCCCAAAAGCGAACCATCCGCGAGATTCGCAAAGATTTGTGTAGTGGTGTGCAAATGAACCGTCTGTTGCAAGGAGATGTGGGTAGCGGAAAAACTCTTGTAGCTCTGATGCTCATGCTGATAGCTGCCGGGAATGGTTTCCAGTCGTCGCTGATGGTGCCCACGGAGATTCTGGGGACGCAACATTTCCACACCATTTCCGAATTTCTCAAAGGGATGAACCTGCGGGTGGAACTGCTGACCGGAAGCACGCCCAAGAAGAAACGGGAAGTCATACATGCCGGGTTGTTGAACGGCGAAATCAACATCCTGATCGGAACACACGCACTCATTGAGGCCACCGTGCAGTTTCAAAACCTGGGCTTGGTCATCATCGACGAGCAGCATCGCTTTGGGGTGGTGCAGCGCTCCAAACTGTGGACTAAGAACGAATGCCCGCCGCACGTTCTGGTGATGACGGCCACTCCGATTCCCCGCACCTTGGCGATGACGGTGTATGGAGATTTGGACGTGTCGGTGATCGACGAGCTTCCTCCCGGACGAAAGCCGGTGCGCACTATTCTGCAATACGAGAAGCGGAGAGCTTCGCTGTATGCCTCGATGCGGAAACAATTGGAGCTTGGGCGGCAGGTGTATATCGTGTATCCGCTCATAGAAGAAAGCGAGAAGCTGGATTTGAGAAACTTGGAGGAAGGCTACGAAGTGATTCGGGAAGTGTTTCCAGAATACAAGGTCTGCAAGCTGCACGGCAAGATGAAGCCCAAGGAAAAGGACGAGGTGATGGCGCAGTTTGTGGCCAATGAAGCGCAAATAATGGTTGCCACCACCGTTATTGAAGTAGGGGTGAATGTCCCGAATGCCTCCGTGATGGTGATCGAGAGTGCCCAGCGTTTTGGACTTTCCCAGTTGCACCAGCTCCGGGGGAGAGTTGGGCGGGGAGCTGAGCAGTCTTTCTGTATATTGGTTGCTCCTTACGAACTTTCGTCCGACACTCGCAAGCGTCTGGAAATCATGGTGGAAAGCAACGACGGTTTTGAAATTGCCGAAGCCGACCTCAAACTCCGTGGCCCGGGAGATATGGAGGGAACACTCCAAAGCGGTGTGGCCTT
>MKRS01000631.1 GCA_001897035.1 Bacteroidales bacterium 45-6 | reverse complement strand
CGGTGTCGTGAGCGCAAAGCGCGCCTCTACAAAGGCAACATTCAGCAAAAGAAGCGACCAAAAAAAGTGTTCGGGCGGCGCACCTTCGGGCAGTGAAAGCACTGGGTGACGCGGCATGTCGGCCGGCGCCGCCGCCTTGTAATTGAACGGCTGCCGCGGCCGCCGCATGATGATCTTTCTCCGGTTGGCCAGCTGGCTCGGCAGAACAGGCAGTGTCCGCACGGCTGACGAGTCGGCGCCGTCCGAGGGCTCCTCGTCGTCGTCCGTGTCGCGGTCGCGGCGGAGGAGCGATGACGACGTCGGCGTCCACGAGCTCGAGCGGCGCTCAAAAGCGCGCGCGGCACGCTCAATGCGCTGCTGTACCTCCTGCGCGCGAAGGGCAAGCCACTGGAGGCGCCAGCGAAGGCTTGCGTGGCGGCGAAGAGGGCTGAAGCGAGAAGAAGAAAGCGAAAAGGCCCAATGGCAATATGTGGCGACTTATTTTCATTTATCCGTTCTTAGATATTTGCTCGAATATTAAACGTCAAACTTCTCACGGGTGGCAATCCGAAATTTTCGACGGCTTGAGTCCCGTTTCCTGTACTGATGGTCGTGTTGGGATTTCCCGGCACTTTTTTATAAATATAAAATGGCGTGGATGCTATCAATGACAATACCAAGCTTTTTATGAAATTGCCTTTTTTCTTTTGAAAATCAATAGTGTATCCAACGGTAGCATCTCTCAACCGGACGTTTGTGGCATCATACACATATTGCTCCACAAGGCCTCCCCTACCGGCGGTACCAGTGTAATATGTCTTTGCATCCACCAGCCCCGACCATGAGGAGCCGTCGGCCATCACCCCGCTCACCTTCACTCCGCCGTTGTCCCTTGCATCGGCGGTAGCCTTGGTCACACCGTAACGGTCGAGATATGCCTGTGTCATCGAGATGAATTTACCCCCGAACTTGCCATCAACCGCAAAAGAGAACTCCCAGCGGCTGATTTTAAAACGATTGCTCCACCCCATTGTCCAGCGGGGATTTGCATTTCCCACTTTCTTCTCGATGGTTGTCTTTTGAGGAATGTGTTCATTATCGAGCAGGATGCTCCCCTTGTCGTCCCTCGAATACGCAAAGGCATAAATATCCCCCATGGAACCTCCGGTAACGACTTTCATTTCGTAGCCTTCGCCTCCACCCGGAATTTGATAATACCCGGTCAATTCGTCGCTGAGCCGGATGATCTTGTTGTTGTTGCTCCCAAAGTTCAGGCTGGAATTCCAAACCAGTTTTTTTGTCTTGACAAGCGACCCCTTCAGCAGAACTTCCAGCCCCTTGCCCCTGACATATCCGGCATTGACATAATACGAAGTGTAGCCCGAGCCCGAAGGCGCTTGGAGTACAAGGTATTGACTCCGGTTGTCGATCTGGTAGCAGGTAAAATCAATAGAGAGGCGGTTGCTGAAAAGGTTCATGTCCAAGCCAGCCTCAAAATTGGCCGACATCTCCGGCTTGAGGTTGGTGAATGCCTTCATAAAACTGCCCGTGTATCCGTTTGCAGAGACAGATCCGGTGGGATTGGTGATGAAAGAAGGAATTTCGTTGCTCACTTGTGCGAACGAAGCCCTCAATTTGGCGAAATTGATCGCCTTGGGCAAACGCATTATTTCGTTTGCAATCAGAGAAACACCCACTGACGGATAGAAATACGGAACATTGTTGGTGAATGCCAGCGACGAGGCCCAGTCGTTTCGACCGGAAACGTCGAGGTAAATCTTTCCTTTATATCCTACCGACAAGTTGCCGAAAGCAGATTCCTTGATGATCCTTGAGCCTATCTGCTGCGAATTGGCAAAAGCAAGCAGCGAGGCAATATTTTGGATCGTGAAATTGTTCACAAATGTCAAGCCATAAGTCTGGCTGTCTATAACGAGACCATCGCCGATGATCTTCTTTTGGTAAGCAGCTCCCGCAACGGCATGGACATCGAAGTCGTCCAACAATTGCTTGTCGAAAGTGAGCAATACATCCCCGTAAGCTTGCCAACTGGCCAAATTAGAATATATGTACCGCCCGTTTTGGCTCACCAGAACAGGGCTGGATGTGGCCCGGGCTTTCATCTCATAAAGCTGGGTCGTATAATCGTAGTTTCCGCGCGCCGAGAGGGTGAGACCATGCCCCAATTTATAATCGAGTGCCACATTGACCATGATGCGCTGAGTTTTCGTGTCGTCCGGATCGTTGTTGAGAATCCAATAGGGATTCATCTGCGCCTCGGCATTTCCCTGCACGGGCCAGTTCTGGGACATGATATTGCGGTCGGGATCCAACACCTCGTAACTTTTCTTATAATAAGAGAAATCCAGGCCTCTCGGAAAATTGTACAGCCCCAGCAAAGGATTCCAATAATATCCGTTCAGGAACGTATTGTGAAGCTTTTCCAGGGTAAGCATAAGGTTGGATGAAAACGAGAGCCGGTTGTCGAGGAACGACGAAGTTTGCCGGAAACTCAAGTTGTCCTTGCGGTAATGGTTTGTAGGCACTACGCCGGATGCGTTTGCATTCGCATAGGCAAAATACGTCCTCATCCGCTCATTGCCCCCGCTCATAGAGATTGTGTTCTGAAAAGTAGCTCCTTTCTTGAAAAAATCTTTCTGAACATCGGAGTAGCTGCCAGCTACTCCCCAACTATCTTCTGCGCCTGAGGATGTCTGGCCATAACGGTATTGGAGGGGAAAATATTCGGAGACGGTAGTCATGGTAACACTCGAATTGATCGTGATCGATGTTTTCCCAGCAGAGCCTTTCTTGGTTGTAATCAGGATCACCCCATTCGACCCTTGGCTTCCGTAAAGGGCTGCCGCATTGGCTCCCTTGAGTATCGTGATGCTTTGAATTTCATCCGGATTGATATTGGACAATCCGTCGCCACTGTCGCGGCCAGAATAAAAGCCGTATGGATCGGATGTCTGTGTGTTGGGGATCGGCATTCCGTCTATCACAAACAAAGGTTGGTTCGTGGATGTGATGTTTTTTGTGCCGCGAAGCACGATTTTCGTGGACCCGCCAAAACCCGACTCGGAGGGCAGGACACTGATGCCCGGGACAATGCTGCCAAGGCCGGAAGCGAAGTTGAGTTCCCTGTTTTTAGAAATTTCGTCTTCCCCGATCGACTGGGAGGAATAGGGCAGCGACTTCTTGTTGCGCATGATGTCCAATGCCGTGACAACAAACTCGGGCATTTCATGGTCTTTGCGGAACATCTTCACCTCCATGTTGTTTTTTGCCGGCATATCCAAGGACTTCATTCCCACGAAAGAAAAAGACAATTGCTTAGTAGCAACAGGCACAGCAAAGCTAAAACGGCCTTGCGAATCGGAAACCGTTTGCTCGTCGCCGTTTAGGACGCTCACAGTCACATTGCCCAGTGGTTGATCTGACTCATCCACCACTGTGCCGCTTATGATTTTGCTGACAGTTGATCCTTGCCTTTGGTCTTTCATTCCAAAATTTCTTTTCCTTGCGATAATGATGTGATCCGACTTGAACTCGTAACACACTTGTTGTCCATTCAATATTATGCCTAACGCCTCTTCCAATGATTCGTCCCGGAGGTTGACCGAAATGATTTTTTCCATGTCCACGTCCTGGGTGTTGAACCAAAAAGATATTCCCGCTTCTTTTTCCAATGCTTCCAACGCAACCCTTACGGTAACATCCTTCAAATGAATCGTTATACTTTTGTTTGAGGCAAAAGCATGAGTAGCAAAAAAAATCATAATAAATAACCAAAAGTGCTTCATCCTGCAAGAATTAATAAATCCATATCCGCACAAAACTAATGCCTTTCGCTCATTTTTGCAATCATTATGCCCTACTTTAACGATACAATAAGGCCATCGCCTTATTTGAAGATGACAAGGTTTTGCCCCTTGCTATATGAGAAACCTTGACTCGACACAATCACATCCAGTATCTCGTCCAACGATTTCTCTTTTTCGAATTTCCCATAAAACTTCAGGTGCTTTATCCTTTCGTTCTGAAATTGGAACTTAACATTGTAAGTCCGTTCCAAGGTCAGAGCTATTTGCTCCAATTCCTCGTTGTCGAAAATCAGACAACCATCTGTCCACGCTTTGGCATCTACGGCATCCACTTCATGGACTGTCAGGTTGTTTTGCCGCTTGTCAAATACCGCTTGCTGATTGGGTTTCAGCATGCACAGCACCTTCGATGTATCCTCCGAACGATTGATTGAAACGCGGCCTTCGAGCAGGGTGACTGAAATATTAGGGTTGTCACGGTAACTTTCAAAATCAAATTTGGTTCCGAGAACTTTCACCGACACACCGTTGCTGGTCACCACGAAAGGGCGTTCAGGATTTTTTGTGACTTCAAAGTAGGCCTGGCCTTCCAACTGCACAGCCCTTTCCTTTTGGTCGAACTGCGAATCGTAGCTGATGCGGCTTCCGGCATTCAGATACACTTTTGTGCCGTCAGGAAGGTTCACTTCCCGGGTCGTCCCATTTGCAACGGTCACCACCGCAAGGTTCTTTGCTGGATTCACAACCACTTGTTGTTTCCAAAAGAAAAACAGAATTCCAATCACCGGAAGCAATATGGCTGCTGCCGTCATTGCCACCCTCACCAATGTCCGCCGCAAGGGCATTCTCTGCCGCCTGTTTTGGTCAATCTTGCGATGTACTTCGTCGAGCACGGCTTCAAAGCGTTTCTTCTCCCCGATCTCCGAGTTGTCGCACTCGCTCCATTGCAATCTTAAGATACTGGCTGTCTCGCTGTCGAGGTCTTTTCTTCTAAAAAGATCCCTGACCTCTTCCAACTCTTCAAGGGTGTAGTCCCCTTTGCAGTATTTTAAAATTAATTCATTCATTTTTACATCCATCTATACGTACAACGCACAGCCGAACGGCTACCCCTGCTCACTATGAAATTTTTTTTCGCAAAATTTCAGCAAAGATTTTATTTAGTGTTATAAATACTGTTATTATTATGTTTTAAAGCATGAAAATATTTCATTTTGATAAAATCAAAGAATAAATGGGAGAATTGAACGAAGGGTAGTTGACAAAAGGTAAAATTCATTTATAGTTATTAGATCAAGAAATTTTAGGGGGAACACTTCCTCCGGCTTAAAGGGAAGCATGGGGTAGTTGTGAAAAGACCTTATGCGGAATTTCCTTATTCGACAAACAGGAAATAGAACAAAACCATCAGGATTCCATGGTTTGAGAATTGCTTTTTGAGGAAAGCCAGTGATTTGGACAAGTGATCCTCTACTGTTTTCTCACTGATGCCCTTCCTGAGGGCAATTTCCTTGTTGCTTAATCCGGTTTTCCGGCTCATCAAGAAAATTTCTTTTCTTTTTGTTGGCAATTTTTCAACAAGTTCTTCATACTTTTGCTGCAAGAATATGTAGTCGGTCTGTTTTTCGGTATCGTGGTTATTCGAAATGGTGAGTTCAGAAAGGTAATCAAGGTATTTCTTTTCGGTCAGGCGTTTTCTAAATAATGAGAATAAGGCATTCTTGGTAATGGTGAAGATATAAGCGTCAAAATTCGTGTCCGGATTCAGCGTAAGCCTATTTTCCCATACTTTGATGAAGACGTCCTGCACAATGTCGTAAGCGTCATTATCGTTTTTGAGATACGAAATTGAGAATCGGAATATACGTTTGTGGTATAGTGCAAAAATGTCATCTATGACTGAAGCCTCGTCGTTCCGCAGTCTTTCAGCCATGCTCTTATCGGAAACTATCATATTTATTTCGTCCATATTCGTTGGGATCGCAAAATCCACATTTCAATGCAAATATAGTATTTTCGCATGTATAATCTTATTTTCATTCAAAAAAATCATCACAGATGCTCCCACCCCTAATCGAAGCCGCCACATTCTCCCCGAACGGGGCCATCACGGCAGCGCAAAATGGAGCCGGACGCATCGAACTCTGTTCCGGATTTGCCGAAGGCGGACTTTCCCCATCCATTGGCACAGTGGCACTTGTTCGTGAAACGGTGCAGCTACCTCTC
>MKRS01000630.1 GCA_001897035.1 Bacteroidales bacterium 45-6 | reverse complement strand
TCCCCGTTGTTGTCTTCCATAGAATAGCAAATCAGCCTGTTGGTGCCAACATGATCGTAGTCCCGTGTGGGTTCGATCAGGTACTGCTTGCCATCGCCGTATATATTCCCGATAGCCGGAGTGGCATCAGTGAGCACTCCTGTTTCGGCAAATCCGCTGTAGGTCGTCACGTTCTTGTCTGTGTCAAACAGTTCCTTGCCTGTATGGTCAAGCCCTACGATGTGTCCACCATACCGTGCTACGGCAAACAATTCCTTGTAGCCGTCGTTGTTGGCATCCGCGGCATTTACTCCCCACATGAAGGGCGGAAAATTGAACCGGACCGGGTAGAGTCCTTTTTGCCCGAGCGATGTCCAGGCCGGAAAGGGTGAGGACAAAGCCCCTTCATTTCCGGTAGGGGAAACGGCGGAAACTTTATAGAAGTATTTGGTCACTGACAAAACATCGTCATCCTGATAATAGGCCATTGCCAACACGTCCTTGTTTAGCTTGGCATAGCTGCCGCTTTCGTTCCCGTTTTGATCCGCAGCGCAGCGATAGACATTGTATCCGCCGATTCCCGACTGGGAAGTCCAGTTCAATTTGATGTTGTTCTCCACCGAAGTAAAGCTGAGTCCGGAGACTGTCGCCGGCCTTTCAGTTAGATTGAAAGGTAAGTCCCATACCTTCCCAAACTCATCCTGTACCCTTAGGTTCAGGTTCAATGCTCCGTTTGTCGGATAATTGGGCGCTGTTTGCAACTGGAAAGGGAGGAGGTGCTTCTTGGTTTCGCCCCACGCAATATCCGGATATAGGCGACGTGAGGAAAAATAAGATTGCACGTAGGGACTCGTGGTTGACAATGTTGCGGAAACTCCCCTCGCCTGTCCTTTCCCCAAGTTTTGAAGGTCGATGTAGAAATTCACCGTTTGTCCGGCGGCTATGCTGTTTCCGCCATATATAGTCCTGTTGCCAATTTTAAGGGAGGAAGCCAGCACATCAATGCCGAACGCACTCGAAAAGCTGTTCCCGTTGGCATCGGATATATTCAAGGAAAATGAAATGGCATTCGGATCATCCGCCGACAACGCAGGCGCATCCTTATCTATCCGGAACACATATTTTGTCAACGAAGCTTTTGTTTGTCCTGCCGGAATATCGCCAAAGCTTGCTTGGGGGCTTATCAGGGTGA
>MKRS01000629.1 GCA_001897035.1 Bacteroidales bacterium 45-6 | reverse complement strand
GTACCGAGTACGGCCGAACTAATTGTTTGCATTGAAACAAAACTTTCTTCTTTAGTCGATTTTCTAAATTAAAAATAAAGAAACAACAACTGGTGATAAGAAATATTAATTGTTCTTTTTTTTTGTCTTTTACGAATTAGTTGTAGGAGAAATTTGTCTTGGTTTAACTCGTTGCTGCATTTTTCAAATGAAAACGATTCGATAATGTAATGCTTCAGTGATTTATCTACAAGGACACGTTTTATTTATCACCAATTGACATTGAGTAGCTTTCTCAGAGAGTTTATACTCAATGATACCAGCCAATGAGATTTGTCAAAATTGACCTCTATCCTCTCAGCAAAACAAACTCCATCTAGTCGAATTATCCTTTTGTTTATTATTCAACGAACGAAATTCAGTTAACAGAAAAACATTACGAACAACAGCAACAACCTGTAGATTCACTATCATCTTTCGGATTTTTTGTTTTGACAGTGTTCTAGAAAAGATTTTTGTTGTTCAATTATATGAAATTAATGCTTTGAAGTTTACTTGTTTGGAAATATTATTCGATTGTGGAATTGCACTCTCGGACACAACGACGAATTCTTCGGAATTGAATCGTTCTGGCATAGGCTTGCTATTAAGAATAAACAGTATTTTTTGTCACCTTATGTTAGGCATCCAGTTCCAGTTGATTGCGCACCAACTCATAGTATAATCCTCGTTTCTTTGCTAGGTCTTGATGACTTCCCGACTCGACAATTTCACCCTGGTGCAGTACAATAATATTATCCGCGTCGCGCACGGTGCTTAACCGGTGAGCGACAACGACAACTGTCTTTCCATGAAAAAACGCTCTTAAATTGCTATGGATCTCTTTTTCGTTATTTGCGTCTAATGAATTGGTAGCTTCATCTAAGAAGAAATAAGGAGGGTTTTTATAGATTGTCCGAGCTATTATTATCCGCTGCCTTTGTCCACTGCTGATCCCATTGCCTTCAGCCCCGATCTTGGTGTTAAAGCCAAGCGGTAGGTTTTCAATAAATGTCAAGATATTTGCTACACGGCAGGCTTCTATCAGCCGGGAGTAATCTGGATATTCTTCTTGTACGCAGATATTGCCAACAATAGTGTCATTAAAGATATAGCTGTCCTGCATTACTGCACCAATCTGTTGCCTCCAAAAA
>MKRS01000628.1 GCA_001897035.1 Bacteroidales bacterium 45-6 | reverse complement strand
TGACTGGAACGGCATCTTTTTTTCAGCATTCTTCCAGGGCGTGGGAAAACAGGACTGGTGGCCCGGGACCGACAATGCATTATTCTGGGGGCAATATAGCCGGCCTTACAGCAATGTCCCGTCTTCCATGATCGGGAATATATGGTCGGAAGATAATCCCAATGCTTATTTCCCCCGGTATCGGGGCTATGTGGCTTTGCAAAGCTCCCGCGAGTTATCTGTAGTGCAGACACGGTATCTGCAGAACGTAGCCTATATCCGTTTAAAGAATTTGCAGGTTGGATACAACCTCCCCGCTTCACTGATATCCGCTGTAAAAATGCAGAATGCCCGTGTTTATGTTTCAACAGAAAACCTCTGGGCATGGTCTCCATTATATAAGCACACTAAAAACTTCGATGTTGCCGGTATTTATGGACAGGATAGTGATGCCGCAAGTGCGATGGGCAATTCCGGGATAGATAATGGCAGCCAGGTATATAATTATCCGCTACTGAAGAGCATCAGTGTTGGATTATCGGTAACATTTTAAATCGTCTGCTTTATGCACAAAATAATATTTTCAGTTATCACTATACTTATTTGTTTTAGCGCCTGCAAAATGAATGAATTACCGGAAGCTCAGATCTCCAGGGAGCGCGTATTCAATTCGGAAGCAGGACTAAAAATGTACACTAATTCGTTTTATAATGCATTTCCCAACTCTACGGCAATATTTACCAACTCGTATTACATTGCTGTTAATTCAGTGATCAAGTATTTTACTGCAAATGGGTTTAGCCCAGAAGAAAGCGGAGGCTGGAGCTGGACTACATTGCGTAATATCAATTATTTTATTGCCCACTGTACAGACGAATCCGTATCGGCTGAAGTACGTAATAACTATATTGGCATAGCCCGCTTTTTTCGTGCCTACTTTTATTTTGACATGATGCAACGCTTTGGCGATCTCCCGTGGATTGATCACCCATTAGATGTTGATGATCAGCTTTTGACTGCAGGACGTGATAGTCGTGTAATGATTGCAGATAAGATCAAAGAAGATCTGGATTTTGCTATTGCCAATATTAAAGCAGCAAAAGATGGATCTGCTTCTACTGTTACTTCTACTGTAGCGGCAGCTTTAAAGTCGCGTGTATGCCTTTGGGAAGGTACATTTCGTAAATACCATC
>MKRS01000627.1 GCA_001897035.1 Bacteroidales bacterium 45-6 | reverse complement strand
AGCAACAAAAGTATCCAGTTGACCACCAGCGAAACGGTAAATTTGAATGCTTCGGTTACGCCTGCTAACTCTATTTACAAGAATGTAGTTTGGAAAAGCCGGAACCAATCAGTTGCCACTGTGGACAATTCGGGTATGGTCACTGCGGTGTCGCCGGGTGCAACCTATATTGTTGCTGCTATCGAAAATACGGTTGTGATTGATTCATGCTTAGTGACGGTCGCTTCCCTTTCGGGCATTGACCAAGCTGCTTCGGACGCTGGTCAGAAAATCAGCCTATATCCTAATCCGGTAAGCACGCACTTCACTGTCTCAAGCCCATCCGAACCGATCCAGCAGGTAGTTCTTTTCGATCTTGCAGGGAAATTAGTCGCCACGGTGCGCCCTACTTTTGAAGACAAGAAATTGGTTGTCAACACTGAATCTCTCCAAAAAGGACTCTACTTTGTTTATGTTCACTTCAAGAGTGGTGTTCAACTGGAGAAAGTTGTTGTGCGCTAAGTTTTTGGGATTTTCTCTCTAATTTGATATAGATAAGCATGGCAAAGATTCGAATAATCTTTGCCATGCTTATCTGCATTCAGTGAGTGCCGTTATGTTTTTTGATGCCAACTTTACTTAGAAACAGCCTCTTCCACCTTCCTTAAAAATTCCGTCCGGTTTTCGTTCCCGCCATGCGAAGTTCCCGTGCAGCTGAGCCATTTCATGTTCCTTATGCCCACAGAGGCCAACATGTCTTCTGCAAAACAGTGGTTGATGAAATAGTCAAAGTTAGCGCTTGGATGCTCGGAAGTGGTCACAACGAGTGTTTTGTTGATCGATAGGAGAGGGTTGAAGCCCCCTTCGTAGTTGAAGGCGAAATCTTTCAATAAAACCTTGTCGAAAAATCCTTTCAAGATTCCAGGAATGGTATTCCACCAATTCGGGAAAATGAAGACGATCTGATCCGTTTTTCCGATGTATTCCTGGTATCTCAGCACCAAAGGATCGAGTGCTTTCCCTTGGTTGTAAACCGATAGCTCGGCTTCCGAAAACACGGGATTGAACCCGTCCTTGTGGAGGTCAATCACTTCAAATTCTCTTTTTTCGACTGCTAATTTTGCGGTGATGGTATCCAAAATGGCTTTGTTGAAACTGCCATGCCATGGATGGGAAAAAACAATCGTTATCATCAGGCTATAAATGTTTTTGGAGTTATAAATCAAAGTAGAATCCGGCTGTGCAGAAGATTCCGTTTTCGCAGGTCCAGTTTGTCGGGATCGATTAGCTATTTTTTCAGCGTATTCGGATTATTAGCTTTTTGTTTTGCCAATTTTCTTTGGTCGAATATATTTCCTTGATTTTCAATGTATATCTGCACTTTTGCAAATACATAAAACAAGGTATTTCGTCTGCCATTTTTAATTTGTCTTATCCTGCAATATTTACTTTTATTCCTAATTTTTCCACCCTTTTTCCAATTGCTTCAAGTTCTTCCAGCGTCACTTTTTCGAGCTGTTTTTCGGGTGTTTCCCTGTCGATGGAATATACCATCACCTCCTTGGGCTGGATTTCTTTCACGGCTTCCAACCAGGCCGAAACTTCTTCTTCTGTTGAATTGTCGATCACTTTTCCAGCATGTTTTCCCCGCAGGAACATGGTTTGGAGGATAAAGTTTCCGTCGAATTTTTTCAACAACGCTATTTGCTTCTCCACAGTGTAATCCTTAGGCAAAGGCCTGTCCATCAGCTGGATGGTTTCCAGCTTACCAGCATCTAATTTCAAGATGTTGTTGTCCACTTTTAGCAAGGCATCAAAGATTTTTTTCTTGCCTATATGAGCTGCATTCGACAGCACGCTGATTTTGGCACTTGGGAAGAATTTATCACGCAGGGCAAGCGTGTCGTCTATGATTTCGGCAAATTGCGGATGCATGGTTGGCTCTCCGTTTCCAGCAAAAGTGATTACATCGGGTGTGATTTGCTGCTTTTCCAGCTTCAAAAGCTTCTTCTCCAAAGCCTCTCTCACAGCCTCTTGAGAGGGTAGGGGGGCGTCGGTTTTGAAATCCTTGTTGTAGCCGCATTCACAATAGATGCAATCGAACGAACAACGTTTGCCATTTGTCGGGAGCAAATTGATTCCCAACGACACTCCTAACCTTCTGCTATGTATGGGGCCAAATATAATTTCGTTGAATAGTATTGTAGCCATTATTAGGATTTTATTTAATTGATTATGAGTTGAATAAATGGATACCATATTTCACTGCATACATCACTACCACGTAACGGCTGAATTTGCCAAGCAACATGCTGATAGTTACCGTATATACATTGGCACGCATATAGCCCAGGGCAACGGCCATCACGTCTCCTACGAAAGGTGCAAAGCTGAAGAACGCCAAGAAGGCCCCGCCTTTCCCTTGTATCCATTTTTGCATCTTGATTATCTTCTCCTCCTTTATTTTCAGGTACTTTTCAATCCATTCGATGTTTCCGAGTTTCCCGAGGAAATAATTCGTCATTCCACCTCCCCAATTTCCCAAGGTAGCTACCCAGATGCAAGTCCAAGGATCGAACCGAGGCATCACGATGAGGGCTGCGAAAAGGAAGTCGGAGCTGAACGGGAGGATGGTGGCTGCCAAGAAACAGACGACAAAAAGGCCTAAATATCCATAAGTATCAATATGTTGCAAGATATAATCCTGTATGTTTAAGAGCATCATATTCTTATTTGATTATCATTTTGTAAACAATGTATATCGCGAAAATGAGTGACATGACAATGCCTAATATACGGACTAATTTTTGAGTCTTGAGTGCCTTTGCGTCAAATCCCTTGACAAAGGTGGAAGGACTCAATGCAATGAACAACCCTACCAAGATAAGGGCCAATTGATCTAAATATTCCAATAGAAATTTCATGTTATTATAATTGCCTAAATCAAAGAAATCAAACTTAATGTGCTTCGAGCCAATTTTTCCCGGTGCCTGTTTCCACTTTGAGGGGAACAAGCAACTGGATGGCATTTTCCATCTCCTCTTTTACCACTTGTTCCACGTGGGACAATTCTTCGTTGAATACGCTAAAATTCAATTCGTCATGCACTTGCAAAATCATTTTTGATCGGATGCTTTCATTTTTGAATCGTTTTGCGATGTTCACCATGGCCACTTTGATGATGTCTGCGGCGCTTCCCTGGATAGGCGCATTGATGGCGTTTCGTTCGGCATAGCCCCGAACAATGGCATTTTTGGAATTGATGTCTGGAAGAAAACGCTTCCTTCCAAAGATTGTTTCCACATATCCTTGATTTTTAGCTATTTGTATGCTCTCTTCCATGTATTTTTTCACTTGAGGATAGGTTGCGAAGTAGCCATCGATCAATTCTTTGGCCTCGCTTCTTGGGATGGTGAGCCTATCAGCAAGGCCAAATACGGATATTCCATAGATAATGCCGAAGTTGGCTGTCTTTGCTTTCCGCCGCATATCCTTACTCACTTCGTTGATGCCTATCTTGTAGATTTTGGCGGCGGTGGCTGCATGTATGTCCTGATCTTCGACGAATGCCTCGATCATCGACGGATCTTGGCTCAGGTGAGCCATGATGCGTAATTCGATTTGTGAATAATCCACGGATAGGAAGGTGCATCCCTCGTCAGGAATAAAGGCACGGCGTATTTCCCGACCTTCTTCGTCCCGTATGGGTATGTTCTGAAGATTGGGATTGGTGGAACTAAGCCTTCCTGTGGCTGTTGTAGCTTGATTGAAGGAGGTATGTATTTTGCCAGTCTCGGGATTAATAAGTTCCGGTAGGGCATCAATATATGTGCTCAAAAGTTTTTTCAACCCTCTGTATTGCAATATTTTACTAATAATAGGATGCTTGTCCTTTATTGCTTCCAAGGTTTCCTCACTGGTTGTGTATTGGCCGGTTTTGGTCTTTTTCGCTTTTTCTATCACCTTCAACCGCTCGAACAATATTTCGCCTACTTGGCGCGACGAATTGATATTGAATTCATATCCAGCCAGCTCAATTATTTCTTTTTCAACTTCTTGAAGCTTATTTGTGAGAACGATGGAGGATTCTTTCAATGCGTTTTTGTCCACCCTCACGCCATTGGCTTCCATCTCGCACAATACTTTTAGCAAGGGAAGTTCAATTTCGTAGAGTAGTTGGCTGAGTTGGTTGCTTTCAATTTCCTTTTCGAATATTTCCTTCAATTGCAGTGTGACATCGGCATCCTCGGCTGCATAGTCCACTATTTGTGCTGGTTGCAGTTGAGACATATTTTTTTGGTTCTTGCCTTTTGGACCTATCAATTCGTCGATGTGGATGGTTTGGTATTTCAGGTAAGTTTCGGCCAAATAATCCATGTTATGTCGGAGTTCCGGATTAAGCAGATAGTGGGCAATCATTGTGTCGAAAATTGGGCCGTCTAAGATGACCCCGTATTTTCGCAGAACAAGCATGTCGTATTTTATATTCTGTCCAATTTTAACAATCTCATCGCTTTCTAAAATATCCTTAAATTTTGTCACTAATTCTTTTGCTGCTTCGAAATCATTTGGAGCGGGGACATAATAGGCTTCGTTTTTCGTGAGCGAGAACGACATCCCTACCAAATTGGAGATTAGTGGGTCGATTCCGGTGGTTTCTGTGTCAAAAGAGTAAAATTTTCGATCTCGAATTTTAGCAATTAATTCCTCTATTTCTTTTTCATTTTCAATTAGATAATATGTGTGAGGTGTCGCTTTTAAGTCGCTGAGATTTGAATATATTTTCTCATCTGTGCTACTGGCTTCAAATTCTGCAAAGAGATTGGTTTGAAGTGGATCATTTTTGGCTTGTTTTTCCGAAGATTTTTCAGTTGACAAAATTCGTTGCAGCAAAGTCCGAAATTCGAGTTCTTCAAAAATAGCTCTTAATTTTTCTTCGTTGATTTCTTCCTTCAAAAATTCTTCGGCTTTGAATTCTATGGGCACGTCTGTTTTGATGGTTGCCAAAAATTTGGAGAAAAGAACTTGTTCTTTGTTTTCTTCCAATTTTGTTTTCACGCTTCCCCTCATTTCCGAAATGTGTTCGTAGATGCCTTCGATGGAATGATAATCTGACAAAAGTTTCTGTGCCGTTTTTGGTCCTACGCCAGGACATCCGGGAATATTGTCGGATGCGTCGCCCATCAAGCCGAGGTAGTCGATCATCTGCATGGGGGAGGAGAGGCCATATTTGTTGGTGACGCCTTCGTCGTTCAATATTTCGAAGCCCGAATCTCCGTATTTGGGTTTGTATATCTGTATTTTATTGCTTGTGAGTTGACCGTAATCCTTGTCGGGAGTCATCATGAATACATCAAAATTTTCTTTTTCGGCCAATTTTGATAATGTGCCTATAACATCATCCGCTTCATAACCAGCAACTTCAACGAGCTTTATGTTGTATGCTTCGATGATATTCTTGATGTATGGCACAGCGAATTTTATGTCTTCGGGTGTGGCTTCGCGTTGGGCCTTGTAGGCTTCGTAGGCTTCATGCCTGAATGTTTTTCCTGGAGGGTCGAATGCCACGGCAATGTGTGTCGGATTCTCCTTTTTCAGCAATTCTTCGAGGGTGTTCACAAACCCAAATATGGCGGAAGTGTTCTGCCCTTTGGAATTTATCCTCGGAGACTTGATAAAAGCATAATATGACCTGTAAATCAATGCGTAAGCATCTAAAAGAAATAATTTCATTCGGTATAAGCTATTTTGTCTGTTATATGTGGTTCTTTGATTCGTTTACACAAAAATAGAGGGAAAAATCCTGAATATCTAATCCAAGTTTCCGCTTCTATGGATTTATTCTATAAGAATTCTAAATAAATGGCTTTATGCGCTATGTAAAGTTACAAATTAATGCCGTTAAAAACCGAATTATTTATATTTTTGCACTGAAAGCGCATATATATGGATAAGAGGCTGCTTATTGCAAAACCAATTGAGGGAGAATTAAGTAAATTCACTACTTATTATCGTGATTCTATACAATCTGGAAATAAACATATTCAGGAAGTTATAGATTACACCA
>MKRS01000626.1 GCA_001897035.1 Bacteroidales bacterium 45-6 | reverse complement strand
TAATAATTCATTTTTTATTAATACCCAAAGCCTTATTGATAGTTTGTTCTACTTCATGTAGAAACTCTTTGTCCTCCTTGATAAATTCTTTGTGGACACTTCCTATCATTTCATACCATTTAATAGCATCTTTGATGAAGCCAATTGATTTTTGTAGCTGGTCAAGCATTTCGGGTGCAGCAGCTACAAGCTGAGCATTAGCTTTAATTGCCATATTTGATTGAAGTCCACCTCCAACTTCTCCAATGAAACTATCTCGGCGCGAATCAACTGTTTCAACATAAAAGCACCCCTTAGAAATTGCAGGACGGAATTTCCATTTTCCTTTTGTCCCTTTAAATTCTTTCATACTCTTGAATTTTTATTCCGCCTCTGTAAGCAGCTCTTGTTTCTTATTGTTTTTCACATAAAGGCATTACGCCTAATTCTTTACCATCTTTCAAAAAAGACTTGCTGAAGGACCTTCCCTCCAGCTTATGTAGCCTTATCAATCCGCACTTGCTGCAGCGCATGATTTTATATGTGGCTACAAATAGATCAGGTTGCAATTCAGATTCAGCCTTCCACCTGTGTCTCATCGTATTTTCGGTTGATGAGTTCAGCGTATATCTCGATTAGTTTTGTGTGATCGCAAAACGGAAGAGGTTCGACGACGAGCGATGACGAACCAACATCATAGTTCTTGATTTGAGCAATCTTGAATATCTTGAAAGATTCAAGCCATCTTAAATCGGCAGCGGAAATAGGAAAACATTGCAATGAAACAAACGGATTGTTTTTGACGTTCTGGAAATTCTCGACAACAAGCCAAAGGTCTCCATATTCCATTGACGTTATATTTTGACCGGAGGTAATTATCACATGATCATTCATTTTATTGTGTTTTTCAATAATTAAATTCAATATGAAATCCATTTCTTTTGTAAGAAGCGGGATTCTCTTTAATTCCTTCTCTCCCTCAGTACAGCGAAAATCAATATTCTCAATTGATTCTTTTAATATTCCAATAAGAGCAGGAATATTCTTCGATCTTAAATACTCTTCGCGTTGCTTTATCATGGCAGGACAGTTTTAGACTTGCTTAACTCCATGCCACCACGCTCGATGGCTGCATTACGAATCTTAATAGACAATAAGCTTCCGCTCTTTCCGGACAGCGCCTTTCTCACTGTGTTATAAGTTGTATCAAATAAGTCGGCTAGCTTTTTCTTCTCCCCTAATCCTACAAGGATTATAGGACGGTTTTCTTTAATCGTTTTTTCTTTGAATTCCATACTATTGATTAATTAAGTATATTTGCAGATTGTTACAATGTGTTACAACCGTCACATATATTGTAATACATTGCAATATTAGTGCTAAATATGGCACAAAACAAGAAATTAGAATAAAATATGCCTATATAAGTATTATTCATAATCATTATAAATAATATACGTATGAATGAAGATATAAGAATAAGATTTAAAACTATTTATAAAAATGAATGCGGAACTATCGACAAATTCGCAGATATTTTATGTGTCAAATACGGCACATTGAAAAATGTAATTTCACGAGGAGAAAATCCAAACTTTGAAATACTCAGATCAATAGCATTGAACTATCCAAAATATTCAATAAACTGGCTAATCACAGGAAGAGGAGAAATGCTACTTAATGGCGATAAGTTAGAACTACATCATGAAAAAACTGAAGCTATAAAGCCGAACAAGCAAGCTAATAAAATACCAGAAACGGAATACCTTTTTAAAAGGCTTGAAGAACTTAGTCGCGAAAACGAACGGTTGAAAATAGAGATTGAACAGATGAAAAGTAACCCAGACAAGGGCCTTGGCATTGATGATCATTTTTTCGTTAAAAAAGAAGTAAAAGAGGTTTCAGATGAGAAATAAAACGGAACCAGTTCGGAACTGAAATGGAACTGTAAGCATAATAAACAAAAAAAAATAGAATATTCAATTAACTGTAATTCAATGCGTAATGAATTGGATTTCATTGTAGATAGAGTCCCTCTCTCTCCGCTGACTACCAAAGACAATAGGTAGAAAAGCTTAGACAAATCCCGTAAAATCAAGGTTTTACGGGATTTTTTGTTGTCTATCCCAGACAATATAAAGCCCCCAATAAGCCAAATAATGACAAAGTATCGTTACTAAACTATACCCCTAAAATGCAAGAACGGATAAAACACTGCAACTCTCTGATTCAATGGCGATAACTTCATTATTCCGCATTCCTCTGCAAGCAGTAAAAAAGCAAAATATTGTGTATTCAGGAAGACTTTCCGTTACGAATGCGTTACCTGTTTTTTACCTGTCTGTGATACTAAACAATGGTAATCCCGTGAAAGAAAAAAGATTCCTGCCAGTTTTGAAGGCAATTCCGGTGTTATGCAGGTTTTAAACCTGAAATCGGATTCTTATTCACTGAATCACAATATCTTGCTTATGATTGATTAGCTCAATAACAGTTAATTTTGTAACCTGTAAAAGAGTTAATTATGTCAGAAGTAAAAGTAAGTTTCTACCTCAAACGAAATGAGGAGAAAGCGGACGGAACGGTTCCTGTTCTGGGACGTATCCGCATCGGGAAATCAATGGTGCAGTTCAGTGCCAAAGTTAGTGTTCCAGTATCCCTTTGGGATACTAAACCCGGCAGAGCCATTGGTAAGAGCAAGACCGCCTTGTCGGTCAATACTTTGCTGGATAAGATTTGTGTCGCCGTCCATTCTTCCTACAAAGAATTGTTATCCCGAAAAGACAACATATCCGCCAGGGATGTGAAGAATGCATTTCAAGGGATAGCTTCCGAGCAAGACACACTAATCAAGTATTTTGAAGCTCACAACGAAGCTTATGAGAAAACCGTCGGAATAAAACATGCGGTAGGAACTTACAAACGTTTTTTGACCTCACTAGGGCATTTAAGACGTTTTATGCGCAAGAAATACAATATTGCTGATATTCCCTTTCAGGCAATGACTCCTTCCTTTGTCGCTGATTATGACTACTACCTGCGAATCGAACTCCGCCTTGCCAACTCAACGATAATAAACACAATCGTTCACTTGCGTAAAATAGTGAAATTGGCAATAAATGACGGACTTATCCGCATGGATCCGTTTACTGGCTATGAGTTTATAACTTCTCCTCTTGTGCCAAAATCATTGACAGCACAGGAGTTGAAAATACAAATCAAAGCGAAACTCTCCCGACCCAACCTGAATTTCATCCGTGACATGTTTTTATTTTCAGCCTTTACCGGAGTAGCATTCAGCGATATGCGTAACCTGACAGAGAAAAACATCGCCCAAGCGGAAGACGGCGTTTGGTGGATACATACCCACAGGCAGAAGACCGGAACGCCCTGCCATATCCCATTACTTGAAATCCCGCTTGAATTAATCGAAAAATACCGGGGCTTGGGAAAAGACGGGAAATTGTTTCCAATGATCAGTTGCAGTAAGACCAATATCTACCTGAAACGAATAGCAAAGGAATGCACTATAAATAAGCTGATTACATTCCATCAAGCCCGTCATTCATATGCTTCCGTGGTTACGCTCTCGCAGGGTGTACCTATAGATACGGTCAGGGAATTGTTAGGACACAGGGACTGGCGGGCTACCCGTATTTATGCACAGGTGAATAATGAAAAAATAGGAAAAGATATGCGTTCTCTGAATAAACGTCTGTCCGGTAAATTCTCTATGCCGGATAATAACGAGATGTCAAATGATCTATCTATCAACAAATAAGGAAAAATAATATGAGTACAAACAATACCACCACTTACAGCACATTTGCCGTCTTGTTTTATATCAATCGGCAGAAAGTAAAGAAAAACGGATTGTGTTCCCTGATGTGCAGGATCTCCATCAATGCAGAAATCGCCCAGTTTTCAGCTGGAATAGACCTTGACCCGGCATTATGGGATGCGAAAGTCTATCGCATGACCGGTAGAAGCCATCATGCAGGGGAAGTAAACCACCATATAAAACAACTAACGGAAAAGATTCATCAATTTCACAAGGAGATATTGGACGAACAGGGATATATTACGGCAGAGCTTATTAAGAATGCAGTAACTGGTATCGGGCGTAAGAAAGAGAATTTGCTAGAACTGTTCCGACAGCATAATGAAGAATATAGCAAGAAAGCAGGAATCAATCGGGCTGAGAAGTATATTGTCATTTATAAGACAGTTTACAAACATGTCGAGCGTTTTATCTTGACTCATTATGGAGTGGAAGATATTCCGCTACGAAAACTCGAATTGTCATTCATCGAGAAATTCGATACCTATTTACGTGTTGAACTGGGATTTGCAGCACATACCATATCTACCTATACGATTATCCTGCGAAAAATGGTACGGCTGGCAATCGGTCAGGGAATACTACGAAAAAATCCCTTCGCCACTTTTATACCTGAACAACCGCCACGCAAACGCAGACACATGACACAGGAAGAACTGGATAAGTTTATGTGTACTCCGATAGCTTCCAAAGCCCTGTGTCATACACGGGATATGTTTGTGTTTTCGACCTTTACCGGACTCGCATACGTAGATTTGTGTAATCTTTCCCTGCAGCACATCTATAAGGAACGCAACGGGAGTATGTGGATACGGATCAAAAGACAGAAAACAGGTTCGGAATGCAACATTCAATTATTGGATATACCGATACAAATTATTGAAAAATACAAGCCTGAACAAAAGGGAGATAAGATATTTGATACCCGGAGTATTACAACAGTAGAGGTGAATCTTAAAAAGATAGCGAAGCTATGCGGGATAGAAAAGCAAATCACCTACCATATGAGCCGTTATAATTTTGCGACCCTTATTACGCTCTCACAAGGCGTTCCGCTGGAAACCGTCAGCCGGATGATGGGACATAAATGTTTTCGTACTACCCAGATTTATGCCAGTCTTATTCGGCAAAAGATCAATGAAGATATGAAGCGGCTAAGTGAACGTATCGGAAGGCAGTACAAGCTGCCCGATAATGAAACAAGAGATAATGATATAAAATACCAAAAGACAAAAGCTAATCGGATATGGAAAGAGGAACAATAACAATCAAAGGTAAAGACGTTGTAATCAATGCTCCCCATAATGAAATATGGATGAGACAGCACGAGCTTGCGGATTTATTCCAATGCTTTGTCAGTAAAATAAACGCAAATGTTCGGGCAATTCTGAAAAGCGGGGTGCTGGATGAGACAAAAGTCTGTCGGACTTATTACTACAAAAACGGCAATTCTGTAGAGCAATATAATCTGGAAATGATTGTTGCCTTGTCTTTCAGAATCCGGTCTTATAATGCGGATGCGTTCCGGGAATTTATAGTCACTAAGGCTACTGCCGATACGTCCACAAAGCAAATCCTTATATACAGTGACTGGAATCAGAATGCGATGTTGAACTAAAAAGAATTCAGCATGTATAATAATATGGCAGGCTTCTCCATTTTGAAAGCCTGCCATTTTTATGGATCCACTTTCATCTGAACACAAAGAAAACAGAAGGGAATAGAACAACAAGGCTGAACCCTGTGGGTATTTAGCCAAATCTTCCTTTTTCGTTTCCACGAAAAAGAGTATTTACCAAAATAGCCTTGTCTTATTTATTCTCCTTCTGTTAAGAGGTGTTTATCAGTCGAAAAAGGATAAAATATTCAAAGGGTTAGTGTTTGCGGAAGTGCCTACCTGAATTTATCCCTGTATCCGTCCTCCAGCAGTTTCTCAATATCAGAAGAGCGATATAATATCTTACCGCCTAACTTGATATAGGGAATGCGCCCCTCGTTCCGATAGTCCTGTAAACTCCTCCGGCTCAATTTCAATTTCACAGATAGTTCTTCATCCGTGTAGAAACTATCTCCGTTCAGGGTTGGTTTCTTGGATGTGAATAGCTTCTCCATCGCAGCGGATAGCCGTTCGAGTGAAAGGAAAAATCCCTTGACTCGTTCGTTGTTCTCTCTTGTAATTAACTCATTACTCATAAAATTCTGTTTTTTTGTAGGTTTATATTTTGTTTCAGCATTTCA
>MKRS01000625.1 GCA_001897035.1 Bacteroidales bacterium 45-6 | reverse complement strand
TATGAATATGTTGCATAGTTAACTTTTTATCAAAAGCATTAACTCATATACTAAACTTAAAATTGCATCCCAGTGGTTCAATAATGGGGAGTACTAAACTATACTGCTTGTTTTCATAATAAAACAGTTTAAATATAGATTCTATAAATCAATTACTTCTTAGTAGTTTATCAATATTAGTTTTAAATACTAATGAGACTTCGTTTTCTATCGGTATTTCCGAAAATGCCAATTGAGAAAGCTCTGAACTATAAGTATCTTTCAGTTTTGTCCAAAGAGCAGGAAAATCGGTAGCTAATGGTGACTGATTCACCACTTTGCCCACCCAGTTTGCGGGTTCGGCAAACATTTCCTGATCGTGCGCATATAACTCGTTGAAGTCTTTTTTGAAATCGGGTGAACTGATGTAGTCAGCACATTCCGAGTGGTTTGCCAGAAAATATAAATCATAGAAATGGCGAATTTTGGAAGCTATGGCCACTACCGGATTTTCGGAAAAAGAGAAACGGATTAGTGAAACAAGTTTTTCGATCATTGTACGTCGTTTGTCCAATACATTGACTTCAAAGGGTTGTAAGTTATGTTCCGCAATTAGATCGTTGTTTCCAGTTTTACTAAGAAATACTTCAATGAACGAAGTGATCGTTTTGGCTTCGTAGGGATAGGGGTTGGCAAAAGAATTTACTTCCACCAATAGATTTCCTGAGCTGATAGCCGTTTTTGTTTTCTGTTTCAGCATATCGGGATAAGCATATACCGCCTTGTAAAACCGGGAGCCTTTGCTGGTGACTCCATCCACCTGCACTTCCTGTAAATCAGTGGTCATTTCTTTGGCTACTTTTTTAATCAGGGTTTTAAGCTGATTCCCATTGAATGAAGCCGCATTAATGACGGCAATATCAATGTCCTCGGAAAAGCGATCAACCAGGTTGTAAGCTTTGGATAATGAAGTTCCGCCTTTGAACACCACTTCGTCCGCATTGGGATTCTGCGACAACCTGCGCAGGGTGTTGGTTATCCAGTAATCTTTCTCAATATAGGCCGAAGATATGTGCAAGTATTCGGCAGTAGCGAGTACAGTATCTTTAAAAAGTTTCGGGTCGTTGTGCAGCATTATTTGATCCTCCATTTACTTTTGTTTGGTAATACAGACTCAGATACAGGAATTTTGTATTCAGTCACCGGATTCAAGGATGCTGCAATTTTATCCGTCAATGACTTATCTGCTCCGACACTTTCGAGCATCGCTCCACAAAGTGCCTGTACGGCAGGGTTGTATTTTAATACCAGCGTAGCCAACATTTTTACTTTTTCGGCCGGAAGTTGAGATAGAATAATCACCAACCGCTTGCAAGCCTCGTCCGGAGTAGTAGCCGGAATTTCCCGGATAAAACGAATGGCATCGAGAATACGTAGCAATTCAATATTTGTTTTGGTAATCTTATTCGGCTGAACAATGAATGAAATTTTATATAATCCCCTTGTGATAGCTCTCCGGTACTTG
Organism: Bacteroidales bacterium 45-6; assembly: GCA_001897035.1. Taxonomy (GTDB): domain Bacteria; phylum Bacteroidota; class Bacteroidia; order Bacteroidales; family Dysgonomonadaceae; genus UBA1309. The sequence goes on along the minus strand of MKRS01000625.1, from coordinate 4,582 downwards.
TTGGTACCAATCTGGAGCGTAGCAGGTATCTGGGTAGTAAGGCCCATTTCGCTGTATGCATTGTAACCTGTAATGTATCCGATTATTTCGCCGTCTTGTTCCAACAAGTCTTTTGCAATCTGATATGCGGAGGGCTGTAAAGCTCCAAACCGGGACTGACGCGGTTTGTAAAATTTTCCTTTTGACAGTTTTGTTATTTTCCCCGCAGCTACCATTCTGTTTAAGGCTTTTACCACTGCATCTTTCCGATTCACATCTATATTAAAATCAGTATAGGTGAAAATATAGTCTGTCGGCAGCCTATCTATGGTATTTGCAACGATATCAGATATTTTCATCGAATACTTTTTTTTGCAAATATAAACTATTTGTCCCGTTTATTGCGTAAAAAACGGGACATTTTCCGAAAAATATTTTATCGATCATTAGATAAACATGAACTGGGCGCAATGCGCGCGTTACAGATACTAGAACATCTAGTAAACGGTTCAAAACACTTAACACATTCATATACATGCGCTATCGACTATCAAGCGAAAAAATTGGCTAATAACTCGTTAGGATTGCTTTTAGGCCTCTTTATAGGAAAGAATACGGACAGCTTTGTGTTTATTATGGTGACTTTTGAAAGTTTTCAAAATACTTTTTGTAAAGATTCCCAAGCAAGACATTCAACACCTGAGCTCATTGATTATAAACATTTTTAGTAAAAAACAGTAAACAATGAAGTTTCTATCTCAAGTCGTCTAAATCTGCACCTCAAAACTGGTAACAAGTGATTCTTGATAAATCTTTATCATTAGCACATCGCTTTTAAATCACAAATCAAGAGCAATTTCAATCATCCTTGTTTGAAAGGCTGGCATACAGATTGCCCCAGTCTTCGATAGATCTCAGAAGCGGCAGAATGCTCAAACCTATCTCTGTCAAAAAATATTCAACCCTCAAAGGTACCTCTGCATAAACCGTTTTTGAAATCATGCCACTTATCTCCAATTCTTTCAATTGTTGTTGCAACACTCGTTTATTGATTCCTGCAATCGTTTCATTCATGTCTTTGGGGCGTGTAACTTTTCTATTTATCAGATCGATAATACACAATTTCCATTTCGACCCGATGACTTCCATCGCAATATTTATTCCACAAGTCAAATCAACCGGAATCTTACGTTCGTAAACAGACATCTTTTTTTTGTACAAAAATACGAATTAACTCATTGATAATACCATAGTGCTGAAATTATCATCATACGACAAAATTATCCCTTATAGCATTTCAGATCAGTAGTCTATAACTTTGCTACATCAAAACATATTAATCTGATTGAACTAAAAGAAAAAACAGAATGAAAATCCACCATTTTGTTTCTGGATGAATTGTGTGCCTATACCGATGGTCAGCCATTTGTTGAAAACCTGGTCAACATTCACCGAGATATTGGTCCGGGATAATTTCGAATTATAAACCACCCCCTCCTGGCTCAGGTATGAAAGAGAACCCATGTACTTGGTTTCATCCGTACCACCGGCAACTCCAATCTGATGATCCATCGTGAAGCCTGTCTTAAAAATATAATCTTGCCAGTTATTGGTAATGCCTTTTATATAATTATCGCGTTCGCTAAGACTGATAATGTTGCCAGCCACGGGGTCAAGCTGATCACCGGAATATCCTTCCTTAAGGCGGCCAATATCTTGCTGGAAACGGATGTATTCATTGGGACCCATAACCTGAATTCTTTGCATAGGTTCAGCCAATCCGAATTGTCCCTTGTAAGTGACTTGAGGTTTCCCCTTCATCCCCCTTTTTGTTTGGATAAGTATTACACCGTTCGATCCTCTGGATCCATAGATCGACACGGCGGACGCATCTTTCAGTACAGATAGGTTTTCAATGGTGTTGGGATCAAGGTCTACCAGCGAGCCGCTGTAGGGAATTCCATCGAGAACAATCAAGGGAGTGTTGCTTGCGGAAAGGGAGTTTTCTCCACGAATGAGTATCGACTGGTCGCTTCCTGGAGACGCATTCGTAGTGGTAATGCTCAAACCTGCAACTTGTCCTACCAGACGATCCATCAGATTGCTTGTGGAGACCATGTCGAGAGTCTCTTTTCCAATTACAGAAAGACCTCCCGTCAAATCTTTTTTCTTTTGCGTGCCATACCCCACGACAACCACTTCATTGAGTTGTTTATTGTCTTCCGTCAGGGTCACATTCATCGACCCGGCAGAACTTGCCTTCACCACTTTCTCGGTGTAGCCTACATACGAAAAAGACAAGCTTGATGCAGGTGCCGCCTGCAAGGAAAACTGTCCGTCCATATCGGTGACTGTACCAACATTGCTGGATCCTTTCACCCGGACAGTGACCCCAATCAAAGGCTCTCCACTTTCATCAACCACCTTCCCGGAGATTTTGCTGATGTTTTGTTGGGAATAAACATCGATTGCCGATAGCAAGAGCAATGCAGCAATCGTTAAATAGCTTTTCAGCTTTCTGCGAGTTCCATTTGTCATATAAATTCAGTATTTAGATTTATGTTAAAAAAAACATCTCCACATCTACATCTCCAGCCAGGCCGGAGAATCTTTTCTCAATATCATCAGGGGTGTCTTCCTATTAGTATCGAAGACATGTATGTTTCTGTTTTCTTCGCCTCAGGGAATAACAGATTGTTTTCTGGCATAGGAATAGACAGCTTATTTGCGATGCACAAAAATAGCTGATGCTGAACAATGTGATGGTATTGGTTTGTACAGAAATGGTTCTATTTTGTACATGTCCCCTTGCGTTTGCATAACGGACACAAAAAAAGAAGCCTTCAAGACTTCTTTCTAAATTCGGAGGGTGTTAGACCAAAGTTTTTCTTAAAGCAAATGCTGAAATATTTGGGGTTGTTGAATCCCGTCATGTCAGAAATTTCGGATACAGTCATATCAGATTCTTCGAGTAATTGTGCCCCGCGCTTGAGCCGGACATCCATGATGAATTCCTTGATCGACATTCCAAGTATGTCGTTTATTTTTTGGTAGAGCAGCGTGCGGCCGATGGCCATGTCGGAGACAAAAGATTCCACATTGTAATCAATATTGCCAATGTTTTCCTCGATACATTCCATAGCCTTTCTGAGCAACTCTTCGTCGGCCGAAGAGAAAGTGATCTTGGAAGGTTCGGCAATGTATCTTTTGCTGTATGCTTCTTTAAGTTCGTTTTGGCTCTTGATAAGATTGTCGACCTGCCTGAGGAGATAATCCATATCAAACGGTTTGTCAATAAAAACGTTGGCGCCACTTTCTAAAGCCTTGATCTTGTTTTCTGTGTTCCTTCCCAAGGCCGACAACACGACTATCGGGATGTGGCTTGTCTTGATGTTGGAGCGTAAGCTGCGGCAAACGTCAAATCCATCGGCTTCGGGCATCATCAGGTCAGTGATCACCATCTGGGGAAATATCCTTTCCATTTTAGCTATACCTTCATTGCCATTTTTGGCCGTGTGCACGTTGTAAAATTCCGACAGCCGCTGTTCCATATATGTCCTAAGATCGGCATCGTCCTCAATGACAACAATGGTGTGCATCTTACGACTCCGCTTGTCTTGTTTGTCCAATTCCTGAGACTGAGCAAGAATGTTGTCAATCTCTGAGATAGCGTAATCATACGACGACACTTCGCTGTTTGCCTTGCCCATATTAAGGGTAAAAGGTAAAACAACTGTGAACGTCACTTTTGCATCCATCGACCTTAGCACGATCTTTCCGCCTATGCTGTCAACCAACTCCTTGACAATGGCCAATCCAAGCCCGGTACTTTCCTCAAATCCTGATTTTCCGGATATAAGCCGATTGAAAGACTCAAAAATGGCTTCCTTCTTGTCTTCGGGGATCTCGGTGCCCGTGTTGGTGGTGGCAACAGAAATATATTCAACTTCCGATTTTGCTCGAAGTCCAAATTTCGGAAGATTTTCTGGGTGGATTTTATTGATTTTAAGATCCACATATCCATTTTCGAAAGTATATTTCATTGCGTTCGAAAACAAATTGGTGAATATTTTTTCTATTATATCGTGGTCGAAACTGGTATAAAAGCTTTCAAAATCAGATTTTATTTGGGTTTCTATACCTTTTTTGTTGGCATAAAGTTCAAATAAAGAGAAAATGTCCCTGATGTATTGCACCAGATCGCCAGGTTGGGGGTTGAAGGTGATCTTCTGGCTCTCAATTTCCCTGAACTGTAACAACTGGCTTATCATCCGTTGGATGCGATTTACATTTTTTTCGATAATATGTATATATGCAGAGGCATTAGGCGATTGATCTTCCGGCAAGAACTCCTTGAGCTGTTTTAATGGGTCGATAACTAGAGTGAGGGGTGTTTTCAAGTCATGAGATATATTAGTAAAAAAGTTGATACGGGCCTGAGTCAGCTTTTTCATGTTTTGTTCCTTCACCTTTTCCATTTCGAGCCGATGAGCAAATATCTTTTTATTAGTGAAATACCTCCAGATAAAATATACTGCATACATCAACAGAAAGAAATAAGCAGTATATGCCCAAAAAGAGAAAAAAGGAGATGGCCGCACTT
>MKRS01000624.1 GCA_001897035.1 Bacteroidales bacterium 45-6 | reverse complement strand
CAATGATCTTACCCGTTTCATTTCTACTCGTCCTAGTGAAGATGAATTAAGGCAAATGGTTTCTAGTTTAGATAAACCGGTTTGCCTCACCTCATTCGAACCAACATGGCGTCCTTGTTCTCAAGATGTTTTAAACGCTTGAGATCTATGATTTCAGGACTTATTTAAAGTTCCAAGTGGGTATCATGGGCACATGGATAATCCAGCTCTTGTAGCTAACTTCATAATTCAATTTTTAGAATAATCTGCCCACAAGCCAAATCTAGATATCCAATCAATTTTCTATAATGGCATCATACGTGGCAATTCTTACATCTCCTTGATGTAATCAGAGATTTTATTAACGTTTATGTTGTGGTGTACTTGTCTAATCAGCTCCAAGGCTTTGGTTAAAGCCCCTTCTCTATTTGAATAGAAATTAGGTGCAACATAAGGAGAATATTTTGGTTTTGAAATACCTGCAAAAGAATCAAAGTCATGACCAAAGTCTACCTCAATAAACCAACGACCATCGACACATTCGACCAAAATAAGGCCACACAAAGCAATAATTGTTTTATTTATGTTCAGAATTTGATATATTTAGGTCCAATGAATAACGACTAGACACGAAAAGAACATGCATTTATCGGCGGATGGGAGAACACTTATAGAGGTAACGAATGACGACCTCCACGAGGGTCAGTTAATTATTCCCAATGGGGTAAAAACTATAGGCCAGTTTGCATTTGAAAAATGTACCAACCTCACCGCACTGACCATTCCTGAGGGCGTTATAGTAAGTGAGTGGGGACATATTGCATGTCCTGGCCTCACCGAAGTGAGTCTTGCTAAGGGCGTTTGGTTGGGTAGGGGCGCATTTCCAGGACGCACTAGCCTCATTAAAGTTAATATTTCTGAGGGCGTTTATATAGATAGAGTTACTTTTGTGAGTTGCACTCGCCTCAAAAAGGTTAGCATCGCTGCGGGCACCAGCGTAGGTTGGCATGCATTTGAAGACTGTACCGCCCTTACCGAGCTGAGCCTTGCTGAGGGGGTTTGGCTAAATCGTTGGGCATTTTGGGGATGTACCGCCCTCACGCGTATTATTGTAAATACTGAGCAGGATCAGGAGCTCACTCGAATAAAAAACTTGTTTCCACAGCATCAACATGCACAATTTATAAAAAAATCGGTTTA
>MKRS01000623.1 GCA_001897035.1 Bacteroidales bacterium 45-6 | reverse complement strand
GAAATATGGTCTGAACGGGGTGGATAAAGGTCCCAAATCGGGCATTCTGGCTGGAGACTTGAACTTCAACACCGACTTCGGTACAGACCGCGTCATCGGGCTCAATGTTCATTTCCTCAACCAATCCATATCGAAGGAATATAAGGACTTGCACGCCTTCACGCATTTCAAGCTCAACCCTTATATAGATTTGACTGGAAGCAACTGGAAAGCAACCTTGGGGATCAACGGCCACCTCACATTCGATGCGACTGACAAGGTGCTTTGGGCTCCGAACGTATCGGCTTCTTGGAACTTTTTGGAAACCTCTTCTTTGTATGGAAGCGTAATTGGTGATGTGAACGAAAACACTTTCCTGGATATTTTGAACGAAAATAGGTATGTGAATCCATCCATCCGGATTGAATCTTCTCGCACTTACTACGATGCCGAGGTGGGGATCAAGAGCGGCATCGTGAAAGGATTGGAATTCAATTTCTTCACAGGTTACAAATATACCACCAACGAGCATCTGTATGTTGATGGAAACGGACGATTATTCGAAAACCTGAATTACCCCATCTATGCGAACCTGAATCAGGGGAAAGTTGGAGGCCAAATCAAAACCAATATGATTCCTTGCGTTGACCTCTCCTCGAAGTTGACGACCTATTTCTACAAAGTAAAATACCGGAGCGAGGATGCTGGAACATACGTACCAAATGCTGCATGGAACAAACCGACTTACACTCTCGAATTCAATGCAGACATCAAGCCGATAGACAAGTTTGTGGTTTCTGCAAATTACCTGCTTGTCGGCGGACGGAAATACCTTGATGGTACTGACAAGAAAAACATGAAGAGCATCAACGAACTAAATGCGAAAGGTGTTTATCAGTTCACGAAGATGATCTCGGCATCCGTGTCGATCAATAATTTCCTCAATCAGAAATACGAACTCGTTCCCGGGTATGCCAACTACGGCACAAACCTGCTGGTGGGGGCAAGCTTGAAGTTTTAGGGACATGCTGAGGATTTATCGGCAAACAAAAAAAACGGTTTCAACCTTCCAGTTGAAGCCGTTTTTTTGTTGGTGTTGAGGAAGCCTCCACGGCTTCGCTGCGGTGGTTGTTACCAGATGGAAACCCGTTTGTCCACAGGAATAAACATCGGGTCTTTCTCGGTGATATGGAATGCATC
>MKRS01000622.1 GCA_001897035.1 Bacteroidales bacterium 45-6 | reverse complement strand
GCGACAAGGCTGCGAAGCCAACGATGAAACTCCCAATGCCTGGTATCAACAGCGTGCGGTGGATGTTGCTCACGATCCGGATGAAGGAGCTGCTCGCCATTCTTTTTCCGGTGACTTTTGCTGTGTAGGGATCGACGAAAAATTCTGTTTGATTCTTGAAACTGTAAAACCGATAAGTGGCGCGGGGATCGTTCCCGTCGCCGGCCATGGCATAATCGAATGCCTTTTCCGGATATTTCATCTTCACGAGCGGCACAATATCTTCCAGCGGGATTTTTTTTTGCTGCTCAAGAGTGGTGAAAAGCTGCGGATTGAGTGCGCGGTCTATTTCATCTTGGAATACCAGGATACCTCCCGTGAGTCCAACAACCGACAGAACGGCGCCGGCAAAGATGCCGAGGTAGAGATGCCATTTGCCAAACCAACGCTTTTGATGAATGGCCCACTGCGGTTTGCGGAACATCGGTGAAATATATTTTTGGAGGAATCCCATGAGTTCGCTTTTTTAGATTAGTTAATAATTAGCTGTTAGCCAATAGTTATCAGCTAAAGGCTAACAGCCTTCTTCTTTAAAATTTTAACGCCACACTCCCAACTATTTGCCTTGGCATTTGAGGGAATATTCCGGCATTTCCGGCCCAAATGTCTAGGTTCAGAAGATTGTTGGCACGTAGGGTGAAGGAATAGGAGGATTTGTCGTAAGAAATCTTTGCGTTCACCAGCGTGTAGGCAGGTACCACGAATGCGCCGTCGGGAGCTTGGTTCATGGCGTAAGTTTTACCCACATAATTTCCTCCTGCGCCGATGCTGAAATTATTCAGGAAGTTGTAGGTTTCGAAATGGTAGTGCAGCCACACGTTGAACTGGTTTTTGGCTCCTGCAGTGGTGGGCCGCAAGCCGTTCACCGATTCGTCCGCTTTCTCGTATTTGCTGTCGTTGTATGCGTATCCAAACATGACGTTGAAGTTGGGGAAGGGATTTCCCAAAATTTCGGCTTCGAATCCGCGGCTTTTCTGCGTTCCGTCCTGCATGTTGAAATCGATGTTTTCGGGGTCGTTTCTCACGATGTCCTTCACCCGGATGTCGTAAACGCTCAATGTGCCGGTGAAGTTGCCGTCGAAAAGGGCATATTTCAATCCTGTCTCAAACTGGAAGGAATGTTCGGGCTTGAATAGCTTGTTGTTCTTGTCGGTGCCGTTGCGGTTGGTAAATCCAGTCTGATAATTGGCGAACAGTGATAAGGTGTTCAGGATCGGTTGATAGACGATTCCGAACTTTGGCGACACTGCATTTTGGTTGTATCCTCCTGAATAGCTGTTGGTGGTGCCGTCGTAAATCCCTTTGGCGATGAAGCGGTCGAACCGTGCTCCGGCATTTACCAGCAGGCGGTTGCTGATGTTCAACACGTCGTTCACGTAGGTGCTATAAATGCTGGTGATGCCTCCGAAAGGCTTTTTATTCGCATCGGTTTGCGCTGTTTCGAACAGGTAATCGATGTTGTTTTTTTCAAAATTATAGTAGTTGGGATTTTTGCCTTGCAATGCCACCACGTCGAAGATGCCCGGGTAGGCATAACCAAAGAGCGATCCGTACTTGTTGCTTTGAAAAGTCCTCCAGTAGGACTGGTTGTTGTGGTAATAATAGTCGAGGCCGATGACCATGCGGTTTCTTTTTCCTCCGATTTTGAAATCGCCCACAAAGTTTTGCTGAATCTGGTGGGTGTTGACCGATGTTTCGAATTTCCGCGTCATCCGCCCCATATAGTCTGCCCCAGGCGTTCCGTAGTCAATGTTTGCAAAATTTCCCGATAGAAGTGCGCCGATCACCCCTTTCACCACGTTTGGCAACAGTATCATCCTCACTTCATATCCGTTGTCGTTTCCGGAAGAGTAGAGGGTGGAAGTGGCGGACTTCCATTTGTCGGAAATCTTGTATTCCACCGTTGCGTTCAGGCTCATGGTTTGGCCGGACGACACCAGATTCTTGTTGTAGAAGGATGTGTTTCGGTCGAAGCCAAAATCCTTGATGTTTTCTGTGCCGAAACCTTCTTGAATGGTGGTTGGCATCTTTCCCACAATCGAATTGATGTAAGCTGCCGGTGTCCCCGCACCTTGCAGTATCTGCGCCACATATTGCTTCACGGCATTGGGTGTGAGCGTAAACATGGTGCGGCTTCCCATGCCTCCCACTTCTATGGCATTGAATTCGCTTGCAAGGCTTATCTTTACCTTGTCATTCAGTTGGTAAGCGAAAGATGGTGCGATCAGCAGGTTCTTCGTGTAGCCTCCGTTGTCGGTGAAAGAACCTTGTTTGCTGACGGCAATGTTGGTTCTCGAAAGCAAAGTTTTGTTCTTGTTGACGGGGAGGTTGGCGTCGATGCCAATCCGTGAGAATCCGAAACTTCCGGCACTTGCATCCACCCCCAGGCTATAGTCGGCGTAAGGCTTTTTGGTGACACGGTTAATCAGTCCTCCGTAGGACGTGATGATGCTTCCGAACAAAGTGGCCGAGGGCCCTTTTATCACTTCGATGGCCGACACGTTCTGCACGTCCGATGGCATGGTGATGTTGTTTGCCAAGCCGTTCAATGCCTTGATCTCTGTGCTAAATCCCCGGCTCACGTAGGTAGCCCCGCCGTACATGATGCTTCCCGCCCAACCATCGGAGCCTTTGCTGATGCCCGGTGCGTTGCGCACCACATCGTCCATGTTGTAGATTTTTTGTTGTGTGATGAGTGTGCTGGTGATCCCTGTGTAAACTTGAGCATTCTCCAAGTTTCTCAGGGGAAGTTTCCCTACGTATTCGCTCCGGGTGGCGATCACCGGCTTGGTGCCGATAATTTCCACCTCGTTAATATATTTTGAACTGATGCTGTCGGTTGCTTCTTGGGCAGATAACATGCCTGCGAAAAACAGACAAAACGGGACAATCGTTTTTTTCATAAAAGCGGCTGATGAATTTTTATTGTTTAATATGTTTGGTGGGTTCGATTCCAACAGACAAAATTAGCGTTAGCCCATCAGCCGCTCAATACCCATTTATAATGAATTAATCAGCCGGTAATACCTATAATAATGGATGCGAAATAAAAAATGGTTGAAGTTTAGTTGCTTTTTCACAAATGAAAAAAGGACAAGCAGCCAGAAGAATGCCTCTTCGGGAAATGTTCGCAGTGGTAAGACAATGCGAGACTATGCGGAAAAAGTAAATTCATTCCCGGACGATATAAGCCTCGCTAAAGCGGATGAGGAAGGGATTCTCAGATCTCTTCTTCGAACTGATTTTCGTACAAAGTGTAATATTTTCCATGCAGGGACAGAAGTTCGTGATGGGTGCCGCTTTCGACAATCTGTCCGTCATCGATGACAAGGATCTTGTCGGCATTTTTCACGGTGGAAAGCCGGTGGGCAATGATGAAACTGGTGCGTCCTTCCATCAGTTTGTCCAATCCCTCTTGGATGAGGATCTCGCTGCGGGTGTCGATATTGCTTGTGGCTTCATCGAGCAAGAGGATAGACGGATTGGAAACCGCCGAACGGGCGATATTAAGCAATTGGCGTTGTCCCTGGCTGAGGTTGGTGCCGTCGTTTTCAAGCATCGTGTTGTATCCCTGTGGCAAACGCTTGATGAAGGAATGTGCCGAAGTAAGTTTAGCTGCCGCAATCACCTCTTCGTCTGTGGCATCGAGACGACCGAAACGGATGTTTTCGAATACGGTTCCTGTAAACAGGTGGGTGTCCTGCAACACGATGGCTTGCAGTTCGCGGAGGTTGTTGCGCTTCAAATCCTTGAGAGGAACTCCATCGATGGAAATTTCTCCCGCCTGGAAGTCATAGAAGCGTGGGAACATGTTGAGGAAGGTGGTTTTACCGGCACCGGTTTTTCCCACCAATGCGATTTTTTCTCCTTTGTTTACGGACAATGATACACCTTTTAGCACGGGTTTGTGGGGAAGATAGCCGAACCAGACGTCCTTCATCTCGATGTGGCCGCAGGCCCGATCCATAGCCACGGAAGATTTCTCATCTGCCGATTCGGGAACTTCGTCGATCACTCCAAAGATGCGTTCCGCTCCTGCAATGGCCGACTGCAAGTTGTTGTAGAGCGTAGCCAATTGGGTCATCGGATAACTCCATTGGCGGGTGAATTGTATAAATGTGGCCAATCCGCCCACATCCAATCCCCGGAAAATGGCAAGCAATGCTCCGGCAATGGTGACAATCACGAAGTTGAGTGTAATCAAGCTTTGCATCACCGGCATCATCATCCCCGAAAAGAGTTGCGCCTTGAATGCTTTTTTCTGCAAATTGTCGTTTAATTTCTCAAAATCGGCTTCCACCCGTTTTTCAGCACCAAACACTTTCACCACCTTCTGACCACTCATTTTCTCCTCGATGAAGCCGTTCAATTCTCCAATCGAATCTTGCTGTGCTTTGAAATACGATTTGCTACGCTTGACAATCATCATTGGAAAAATGGCCATCAAAGGCAAGGTTATTAAGGAAATTAATGTAAGTAAAGGGCTGATATAGATCATAAATGCCAAAATACCCACCAAGGTGAGTGCGGCAGTGATGAAGTCTGCGAGGTTGTCGGTGAGCACCTCGCTCACTTTGTCCATGTCGTTAGTGTAGAGGCTCATCAGGTCGCCATATTGCTTCGTGTCGAAGTAGCTGACGGGCAAATGTTGCATCTTCTGGAACAAGTCGGTGCGGATGCGGGTAGCTGTTTTTTGACCGATCACATTCAGCAACCGGTATTCTATGTTGGTGGCTACGATGCCTACGATGTATATTCCCAGCAAAATGAGCAACATAAAAGCCAGCCCCGAAAGATTTCCCGGAATGATGTAATCGTTGATGATGGGGCGCATCATGTAAGAGCTGAGCAATCCAGACAAGATGTTGACAATCACTAAAAAAGTGATGAAAACCAACAGCCTTCTGTTTTCAGCCACATAAAGCATCAAGCGGGCGAAAGTCTTTTTGCCGTCTTTCGGTTTCTCTTGTGCGGGACCTATTTTTGGGTGTGCCATGATTTTTTACAGATAATGTAGGGTGAAAAATGGAGGGACGCGATCAGGCAGTTTCCATTTGTTGTGACAAATAAATCTCTTTGTAAATCTCCGAACTTTCCAGGAGTTCATCGTGCGTGCCGGTGGCCTCGATGTGTCCGTCGTCCAACACGACCACCCTGTCCGCAGCGTGCATGTTCGAGACTCGTTGTGTGGCCATCAGGACGGTGGTTTCCTTCATCACTTCGCGGATATTCTTCATGATGGTACGTTCGGTTTTGGTGTCCACTGCGCTGGTGCTGTCGTCCAGGATCAAGATTTTCGGATGTAGCAACAACGCCCGGGCAATGCAGATCCGTTGTTTTTGTCCGCCGGAAACATTGATTCCACCACGTCCCAGCAAACTTTGGTATCCGTTTTCGAATGAGTCGATGAATTCCGAAGCCTGCGCCATTTCGCAAGCCCAGCGAAGTTCTTTTTCGGAGGCATTTGGATTTCCCCAACGGAGATTTTCCTCGATGGTGCCCGCAAAAAGTTCGTTGTTTTGAAGCACCATTCCAATCTTCGAATGCAATTCGTCCAAATGGTAATCCTTGACGTTGATGCCGTCGATGAGGACTGCACCTTCCGTTGCATCGTAGAGTCTGGGAATGAGTTGCAACATCGAGCTTTTTCCCGATCCGGTGGCGCCCACCACGGCAATCAATTCCCCTTGGCGAATGCGAACATCGATCGATTTCAGCACATCGTTTTCGCTTCCCTTGTAGCGGAAGGTCACATTGCGCATTTCTATTTCACCACCCTTCAGTTGATATAACTCTTGCAAACCTGCTTCCGTGTTCTTCAGCGAGGGATCTGTGTTCAGTACTTCCAAAATTCGTTTCGATGAGGCGGAAGCCCGCACAAACATCACAAAGACAAAAGAGAGTATCATCAAGGAGATGAGTATCTGCACCAAGTAGTTGACTACCGAAATAAGTTCCCCTACTTTCAGGCTACCAAACATCACTTGTTTTCCTCCAAACCACAGGATCAGTGCCACTGAAACATTCATCACCAGCTCCATCATCGGGAAAATGGCCACC
>MKRS01000621.1 GCA_001897035.1 Bacteroidales bacterium 45-6 | reverse complement strand
AGGGCAATGAAAGATACAGATAAAGCACAGGCAAATAAGCAGCCTGTGGTTATTGAAGATAATGTTTTTATAGGTGCTCATTCAACAATTTTGAAAGGGGTAACGATAGGGCAGAATGCTATTATCGGCGCCTGTTCCGTTGTTACAAGGAGTGTGCCATCCAATGAGATTTGGGGAGGGAATCCTGCTAAATTTATAAAAGCATTGCCATGAATAGCAAGCAAAGCAGGTTAGCGGTTATTTCCTTTTTAACAATATTGATACCGGATATACTCGAATATATAGCCGGCGGAGGCGTTTTGCCGTTTAATCCCGCAATTTTCACTGCAATATTAAGATTTGTGTCTGTATATTGTTTGATTGTTTATGTAAGAAATACGAATTGGGAAAGGCAGGTTCCAAAATATGCTGTAAAACTGCTTTCTGTTTTAATTGTTTGGAATATTATTACGATTATTCGTGGAGCTTTTAATGCAAATATGTATTATGACTGGAGATTTCTTTTTCTGTCATCACTGTTTTACTTTTTAATACCGTTGTCTGCAATAATTGGGATTACTATACTATTTAACGGGACACTTTTAAGAGTTATAATTACAAAGGTTTATCCATATGCATTATTCCTCTTGCCATTAAGCGCTCTGCACCTATTGGCGTATGCCCGTACTGTAATTTCCGTATGGTTTTTTGTAATGCTTAGTATATATATTAAAAATAAGTGGAGGATATTAATTCTTATAACAGCTTTTTTAAGCATGATTACGGCTTTTGAAATAAGGGCTAATTTTTTACAGGTAGCTATAGCGGTATTGCTGTTTGGGTTAAATATGTTTAGGGGTGTAATAAGGCTGGTCTGGTTGAAAATAGCATGTTTTTTGCTTTTTCTGGCCTCCTTTATATTACTGTATCTGGGCATTGCGGGTACTTTTAATGTATTTCAACCGTTTGATGATGAAGAAGATGTGTTTGTTATAGACCAGGGTGGAAAGGAAAGCAGCAATTTAGTTGCAGACACAAGAACCGGGTTATATGTGGAGGTATTAAACTCAGTTGTGGCTGATAATATTTTACTATTTGGAGGAGGAGCAACTGCAAAATATAAATCTGATACCTTTGTTTTAACAGACAATATGACTGAACGATATGGTGCTGAAGTAGGGTTTTTAAATACGTTATTATA
>MKRS01000620.1 GCA_001897035.1 Bacteroidales bacterium 45-6 | reverse complement strand
GATCTTATCGAATGAAACGGTATTTCTCCAGCTCCAGTTGCTTGAAGTGGTGCTCAACGAATTGTATTCCCCTCCCCTTGGCAATGTGGACTTTTTGTAGCCATCTTCCACAGCAGTGTAGGCTCCGTAGTTGTATCCCCTGATTTTTGCGATGTACTCCGTTTGCTCGGTGGCATAGGAGTAACCAGTTGTGGCGCTCGATCCTCCGCTGAAAAGAGTTTGCAGCCTGATGTTCTTGGTGAGGGAATAATTGACGTTTACACTTCCTTTCAGCGACAGGAGTTTGTTCTCCGAGCCTGTATGGTCTCGCTCGTTGACAATGTTGTACAAGTATCCGGTGGAGATATATTGGTCGAGGTTGGACGTGTATGACTGCTTCGAGTAAAAATATAGGTCGCCGTTATCCTTATATGCGGGAAGTGCCCGTGTGGTGTTAGATGCGTATGAATACGGATCCACTTGGTAGAAACCGTCAGTGATGGTCTGGTTTCCGCTCAGGTTGAGGTTTACCCTTAATTTAGGAGTAATGGCTATATCGACACCCATTTGCCCGGATATGCCGCTCAGTTTGTTGCCGATGGCAGTTCCCTGGTTCGAATTATAGCCCAAGGATGCGGTGAAACGGGTGCTTTGGTTTCCGCCTCCGATGCTTATCGAGTGGCTTTGGCTTACCGGATTCCGGAACAATATCTTGAACCAGTCGGTGTTGGTGGTTTCAAGCTTCGCTATTTGCGCATTCAATTCGTCGTATGTGAGGGTTTTGTTCAGGTATTGCGTCATCAGGCCTGCAAAACCGATCGTGTTGTTGGTCCAGTTGGCGACAAGCCCGCGGTCGAATATCTCGCGGGAAACGTCAATCCGATCCTTCGAGTTCATCATGTTTAAGCGGTCGGAGGTGACGCGTTCGCCCACGCTGAAGGAGGTGGAATACGACACCGACGGAGTGCCTTCCTTTGGCCTTTTGGTCTTGATGACGATGACGCCGTTCGCCGCCCTGACTCCGTAGATGGCCGTGGCGGATGCGTCCTTGAGGACTGTTATGCTTTCAATGTTGTTGGGGTTGAGCCACGAAATGGAATTGCCCACGTAATTGCGGATGAAGTCGAAGTTGTCGTTGTTTATCTCCCCGATGCTGTTGAATGTCTGGCTGTTGAATGGAAGAGGGTCTTCCTGTATCACATCGTCCACCACCCAGATCGGTTCCTTGCTTCCCATCAGGGAGGAGGTTCCCCGGACTCTTGTCTCTTGGCGAACTCCGGTTAGCCCCGAAGTATTCGTGATTACTACACCGGGAAGCAAACCTTGCAAGGACTGCTCTATGGTGTTTACCCCGTTGATGTATAAGTCTTTGCCGCTGACGGAACTTACAGCACCTGCTATCCGGGTCTTATCTATGGTCTGGTATCCGGTGACAACCACTTCGTTCAGGGTTCTGGAATCCTCCGACAACACGACAGGGTTGAGGAACAAGCCGCTAAAGGATGAATTGTAATATTGCTCCTTCCCTTTCATCCCCATAAAAGAGTAGAGCAGCGTAAAAGCCGAATTTTCAGGAATTTGTATGGAATAGTTGCCGTCTTCGTCGGTGATGGAACGAACCGGTTCGCCGGCCAACTGGACATTGACTCCGGCGACGGGAATCCGGTCAATGTCCGTCACTCGCCCCGTCACCATGCGCATTTTGCCCTTGGTTGACCTGATGGCGGTTATCACTACTATGCCGTTGGTATTTATCTCATACCGGATGGGTTTTCCCTGCAGCAGGACGTTCAATATTTCCTGCACGTTCTTCTTCGCGAAGTTGCCGTTGGCTTTGTAGCCTGCCATGTCTTCGTAGTTGAAGATAAACCTGAATCCACTCGCTTTTTCGATCTTCTTGAAAGCGTCTGACAGGCTTTCGGCCTTGAAATTTAAACTGATAACCTTGTTGCTTCCTGTGTTGCCGTCCGCAAGGATAGGAGAGAGAATAACTTGCAAAAAAATGAGCAGCAAGCATGCTTTTTTTACATAACCTAATCTTTTCACCCCCTTATGAGGTAAACCAATCCATTTTTTTTTTCATACATTTACGTGTTAAAATAATTTTGCTCTATTGTTTTCAAGTTTTTGCCGAATCTTGAAAACATATTTTATTTAAAAGGAAGGATTGGTTGCCGCCAATCCTTTTTTGTATTTTATTTAGCTGGCATCACCAAGGCTTGCCCTGGGGAAACCATTCTTACATCCACTTTACCTACTTGGTTGAGTAATACCACCGCATCTTGAAACGAACTTTCCCTGTTTGCCCAGAATTTGAACTTTAATTTTCTCAAGTTCTCGTTACCGTATTCTACACGGACATTGTACCACCGGGAAATTTCATTCATGATATCTTCCAGACTGGCTTCCTCAAAAAAGAAATATCCGTCTTTCCATGCGATATAGTTCTCCACGTCAACATCCTTTACCAAGAGCTGCCCGCCTGCGCATGTAGCGTTCTGGCCTGGGCTTAGGGTGACCTGATTTGCTTCGTTTTCGCCCGATGTCACCAGCACTTTGCCCGTCACCAAGGTGACATTGGATTCTCCTTGGGGATAAGCCCTGATGTTGAACTCGGTGCCCAGCACTTTGGTGGAGAACGAAGCCGTTTTGACAATGAATGGGCGGTTTGGATCTTTAGTTACCTTGAAATAGGCTTCCCCTTCAATTTCCACTACCCGGCTATCGCTCTTGAAATGGTTCGGGAAGATAATTTTCGATCCTGTATTCATGTACACCTCTGTGCCGTCTTCAAGCAGCAATTGGTATGCCTTTCCTTTCGGAATATTCAAAGTGTAGGTGTTGCTTGTTGAAGCTGACATCAGTTTTACCTTGGAGGCCGACTGGCGCATGTTCAACACTCCGTAGCGGCCCGATTGGTGCGTTTGAGCTCCTAACGATTCGATTTGTCCTTTGTTGGCCTGATCCACCACGATGGGTTCGCCATTTTCAGTTTGGAGCACAACGTGCTTTTCCATCAACTTGGCAAGGCGCATTTCCTCGTTGCGGTGAAGCAACCACGGAAACAGCAGTGCAACGGCGAAGATAGCTGCCGCCGCAGTCCACACCCAGGTGGGGAGTGACCTTTTGCGAGAAGTAGGTGTCTGTTCGGGTGATGGGTCAAATTTCATCCATTCCTGCTCTACATCGGGCAAGCCCGCGCCTTCTGCTGCGAGTCCGGCTTCCCTGTAAAACAAACATTCGGCATACAAGGCTTGATGAGAGTCCGATTCGTCCACCCATTGTTGGAATTTCTCGGACGAGGCAATCTCGAGATGGTTCAGAGCTTGCAGCGCAAACTCCAAGTCGTCCTCGTGCTTATCGTCCAATTTGCCCAACTTGTCTTCTCTATCTGGATTTAATTTCATCATTGCACCAACTGTTCTATATATATTACGAAATAGTTGCATTTTTGGGTGATCTTGTAACTGACATCTTTTCGATAAAAGTTCAATCTTCCTTACTAAATTCACCTCGAAGCGACTTTAATGCTTTTATTATGTGCGTTTTTATGGTGTTTACGCTGATATTCATCTCATCGGAAACCTCCTTGTATTTTTTTCCATCGAGAAAGCACCTTTTGAATACGTTCCTTGTCTGGAGTGGCAATGCTTCTATCGATTTCAATACTTTTGCCATCCGTTCTTCCCTTTCGGAGAGGTCGTGGTCGTCCATCTCGCTCAGGTTGTGCAGCACATACTCCTCGTAGCGTTGCGACACATGTTGCCTTCTGAGATAGTCCAGGCAGCTGTTTCTTACGCACACATGCAAGAAGGGGACTATCAGTTGGTTGTCGGGCACTTTGTCCCGGTGGTTTTCCCATACTTCTTGGAAGGCATCGCTCACGATGTCTTTCGCGTTTTCTGCATCGTGGATGATGTTGAACGCGAAAAAATAGAGCCTGTTGTAGTTTTCCTTGAACAGCCTTTCTAATTCTTTTCTATATGTGGTCTGATTTGGCACCTGATTGTCTTGCGAACGGATGAATTTACAGTTTCATTTTGGAGAATCTATCGCTGAAGAAAAGAACTTCTCCGAAAACACAAAAATAGTTGTCGGAATTAACCCGACAACTATAATCGTCTTTATTTAACTATTTTCGAAGAAAATAAGTTGCTTCTTTTTTACCGAATCACTATTTTTTTGCTGGCGGATGCAGATTCGCTTTTTGCTTTCACCAAATAGATTCCTTTTGCCAATCCGTTGATCGGGAGCGCGCTTCCACCTGCCAATTTGGTGTTGAAGAGCAATTGCCCCTGCAGGTTGCACACAATCACCTGGGCGGCTGTTTCCGTCCCAGAAATGCTAATCGAGGTTGATGCCTCGTCGTAGTTGATTGCGAGCGAACCTTCGCCCGTACCATTTGCGATTCCTGAAGAGGCGCTGGCCTTCAGTGCATAGGACGAATTGGTTGAGCTGGCGCTGATGGCTTTCCAGTCGGTAGCGGTTCCTATTTGTGTAGGTGTCGTTGCCGAGGCAGCGTTGAATCCTATCTGGCCGTAGGTATTGTCTCCCCAGCTCCAGAGTGTTCCGTTGGTTTTGAGCGCCAGGACGTGACTTGTGCCAGCACTGATGGTTAGCCAATCAGTGTCTGTTCCGATCTGGGTGGGTGCAATCACGTTTGTGGTGGCGCCGTTTCCGAGCTGTCCGTTTACATTGTATCCCCAGCCCCACAACGAGCCATCTTTCTTTGTAGCCATCGAGAAGCTGCCACCGGCACTGATTTCGGCCCAATCCTTCGATTTTCCTATTTGTATCGGTGCAATTTTGTTGGTTCCGGTTCCGGAGGTGCTATCTCCGATTTGCCCATAGGCATTGTAGCCCCAAGCCCATAGAGAGCCGTCTGCCTTCAAGGCCAAGGTGTGGTTTCCTCCCATGCTGATCTTTACCCAGGTGCTGTCTTTACCTATTTGGATGATGATTTTCTTGCTAATGGTTGTGCTGTCGCCCAATTGCCCGCGGGTATTAACCCCGCATCCCCAAAGAGTACCGTTCTTTTTCAGCCCGATCCACTGTTGTTGGCCTGCGCTCACGTCCATCCAGTTGCTGTCGGTTCCGATTTGGGTGAAAACGGTTTTTTTCGTTGTGCCTCCGTCGGCATGTTCCCCGTCACTGTTGTCGCCCACTCCCCACAAAGTGCCGTCGGCTCTGATCGCAAGGCCAAAAGTACCCTTCATCGTTGCTATTTTGCTCCAAGTGTGATTGGCATCGATCATTACAGGCTGGGTCTTAGGAACCGTTGTTCCATCTCCCAATTGGCCGTAGCCGTTGTTTCCGCAGCTCCAGAGCGAGCCGTCGCTTTTTTGCCCGATGAAGAAGAAAGATCCGCCCCTCACCAATGTCCATGTGCCGGTGCTATCAACTTTAGTCATGGTCTCTAAGCCTGTCTTTGTTCCGTTGGCGAGCTGGCCGTAGCTGTTAGCACCGGAGCTCCAAAGATCTTGTCCGCGAACCGGAGCAAACGGTAGCATCAGGCAGAATGCAGATAAGGCCCAAAGCCATTTCATAGACTTGTGTTTTTGATTTTGCGAGGTAAATCTTCCATTTTTCATAATTCACTTTCATTTTTTAATTTAACAATAAACAATCTTTTCAGAAAGGTGCAAGTTGGATTTTCGTTGCTGATAGTCCGATTCTCGTAGGAAAACGTCCTCTAAAAAGACGAACTGAAAAACCTATCCGATCTTTTCTTGCCAGCCAAGAAACCGACACCTAAAATTTTCCCTTCTGATTATATTACGAAATGGTTTCCTTTTTGGGTGATGCCTGGTTGTCTTTTTTATATGTAATTCTCGAAAAAAATAGAATTATTGATTGTTAGCGGGCCTAATTTCGAGCATTTGGGTGATTCTGTATTCGAAAAACTTTAAATTTATCGGTTCTTTCCCTGTTGGGCCCTTTCATTATCCTCTCTGTTTTCATAATTGTCTCTTTGACCACATAGACAAAGAGTTATTTTTTCCCCTTTGTCCTTTTGGGTGCACTTGCATTTGTTCTCACATACGGATTGGGCGTTTATTGCGCGGGTGGTAAACGAAAAGGCCTGTTTGCGGAACAAATAGCGGCATGTGAATGTTAATATCAAGATC
>MKRS01000619.1 GCA_001897035.1 Bacteroidales bacterium 45-6 | reverse complement strand
AAAAAGTTCAGATAAAACTCCCTTGTGAAAAGGCTATCCCAGGATCTGTCATCAACATGATTCCTGGCATTGGGAAAAAGGTCTTCCCCGTACATGCTGGTACCGAAAAGGAACTCCAGTCCAAAGTCGCTGTATCTCAAATCAGGATTCATATGACTACCAGTATAAATGCTTGCAGGTATATGCAGATAGTCAGCCTGCGTACGGGCATTGAAATGCCAGGCAAAAGGCACAAGGCCTGTCATATAGTCCATCACCCATTCGCTGGTAGGATCTATACCTTTTTGCAGCCAATAATGGCATACTTTTTTTTGATATTCCGACTCCACCACTACCGATTCCGCATGGCCTTTACTTTCGCGCGGTATCCATGCATCAAGATGAATGGTAGCGGCGGTTCTCAATAGTGGTAAAACTGATATTAGAGAATCAATCCTTTTTTGCGCATAGCCCCGCTCCCATTCATTCCTGTAATTGATCTGGTATGCTTTCCTATGATTGTAATTACCAATCACCATCAGGCTGCCATCTGCATTTTTTGATATCATATCGTTGTCCACATATTCCTTCCACAAAGGACTGTCTTCGTAAGCATCAGTCATATTAATATGAAGGCTGACAGTAGTATGGTAGCGCCGGGCTTCATACATTAGCCAGGTGAGGCTTTGCCTTGCATCGCTGTCCTGTGGGCGTTTTAAAGCCCTGTTTACTTCAAAAAAAGCAGGATACTTATCGTCATGCCCGTTATATTGCCATCCTACCAGGTAAATTATTTTAGGTGTCTCCAGCGTAATCCGGTCAACCTGTTTAATGAGCGACAATGCTTTATCAAGATCACAGTACACTATACTCCCACCCTGCCCGTCTGGTATACTCAATAACAGCTTCATCACCAAGGTCTGATGGTAGGCATGATTCCAGTGCGGTAAACTGTCTGCGACCACATTACTTCCATTTGCATCTGATGCCTGCACACACTGATACCGGATCGTAAAGAAGAATAAGAATGAAAAAAACAATTTCATAAAAGATACCTGAAAAAATGCAGGTACATTAATAAGGATTAATGACCTGCATATATACGACTAAAACTGACTGTTATAGATAGTGTTATTTAACCAGGTTAATGCTTATACTCCACACCTTGCTGGTCTTTCCGCCTGCTGCAGTCACTTTATATT
>MKRS01000618.1 GCA_001897035.1 Bacteroidales bacterium 45-6 | reverse complement strand
ATGACATAGGTCTGAGCATGCGTGCCAGTGGTGCGCGTGCCGAAGGATTCGAAGACATTTGTCCAGGCATCCATCAAGGGAACCACGTAATACCTACCGCTACTTTCAGGCGTGGTGATAACCACCGGCTCCGCCCCCAAGTCGAGGAAGGCAGATGAATAAAAGGTGTCATTGTTGGGTCGAACGACTAAACGGTCGGTATGATCGGGAAACTTGTTGCGGTGAAAGAACCGGTTGGTGGGTGTTCCCGAGCCAAGCCGGGTGAGGTCGGTAAGTACCATGGGTAAGCCGTAAACATACGCTTTGCGGGCGAGGTTGACGACTGAATCGTTGCTCAGAGCATCTGGCGTAGAAGCATTTGCACTGAGCAAAGTGCCACAAAGCAGCGCAAGTAGTGCTGCGGATTGAATTATTCTTTGTTTCATCATCGTTGTTGTTTAGTGGGGAATGCAAAGGACTACCGGAATAAAAAGCCCGGCAGTCCTTTTGGTTTTCATTTGGCTCCACCCGATTTCGTAACGTCCTTCACTGCTTCCGAAAGCGGCTTACTGTACTTTGTGCGGTGAATTCTGCCGTTGAGCACATCGTCCCAATTGATGTACGGATAGAGATTGTGCGATTTGGCCTCTTGTTCATACAAGGCTTTCAGCTCTTCCAATTTTCCGGGGTTCTTGGCAGCCAAGTCGATCCGCTCGGTTGGGTCGCTAACCAAATTGTATAATTCCCATTTGGTTTCGTCAAACGTTTCGTGGCTTTTGGCGTTGCCCGTGATAAAGCTACTTGGGTAAGCCAATTCGGCTTTCCATCCATCCTTGTAGATGGAGCGCGAACCGAAAATGTAATAATATTGCTGCGTGCGGCGTGCCGGGGCTTTGGCTTCCGAAATGGAATAGGCCAAAGATATTCCTTGAATGGAATCCTGCTGAATGTTCTTTATTTCGGAAGGTGGCCGAATGCCCGCAATCTCCAAGGTGGTGGGCAGGATGTCGATCACGTGCCCATATTGAGTGCGGATTCCGCCTTTGTCCTTGATGCCGTTGGGATAAAAAGCAATTAACGGATTGTGCGTGCCTCCCTCGCTGTTGGCATCCTGCTTCCAGTATTTGAAAGGGGTGTTGGTGGCTTGCGCCCAGCCCAAAGGATAGTTTCCTTCGGTGGCAGCCGCTGTCCCTATTTCGCCAA
>MKRS01000617.1 GCA_001897035.1 Bacteroidales bacterium 45-6 | reverse complement strand
AGCATTAAAAACGTAGTTTACAATGCCATGAATTCCGTGATCCATGGTAGAATTACCGCCGTCCAGGCTTGTGAAAAGCTGAAAGTTGAAGTGAAAAGAATTGCAGCAAGTGGTGTAAACTGAAACACTCATAATCCAACCCTGCCTTATGGTGGAACAGGGCGAGCATGCGGTCTTGTGTCCTGCGTCCGACTTCGTCAATCCTTGGTACCGTCGGCGTCCTCCTTCTGCGGTGGGTTCGGTTTTGTGAGTTCTTTTACAGCGCGGTCGAAGTCGCTTTCAAGCTGCCTCATTTCACGTTCGCGATAAATGTCAAATTCTTTCTGGGCTTTTTCAATAGCCTGCTGGTGTGAAATACGCCATATCGAGGTTGTAATGGTCTATGTTCCGCTCGACCTGCCGTTTGCCCTCGGTTTGAACTCGCAAGAATTTCTTGCAAGTTGAATTTTCAGCAAGCTCGCCGTCTTTATAGATGTTAGCGATATGCTGATTTATATTCTGGCGCGAGGTGTCGTAGATTTCGGCAATCTGCAACTCGGGAGCTTCCAAATCTTGCATAATCTCCTCCTCCAGCTGCGTTTTTGCTCGGCGAGTCGTCGATTTGAATTCCAAAAAGCCATCGGCATTGATTCGCGGCGCCGTTTGGCTGGCTTTGCGCTGGAAAAAGCTGTTGAGAGGATTCGGTTTCTCCTGTACCTTCTCCTTTACCTTCTCCTCGACCATGGGTGTTGCGTTGGGGATGATTTGTGCTGTGGACAAGGAGGGTTGTTCCTCGGCTGACGGCTCTGACATCTGTGGTTCTACCTGCTCTTGGGATGTTGCTGGTTGGGGTACTTGGGTTGGAGTGGATTGTCGCGAGCTGTTTGGGGGATGGAACGACAAGGCAGAAGCAAGGCTGAGCGTTGGACCCATTGGCAACACACTCGGCAACGATTCTTCCGCCATATCAAACAGATATTGGTTCTCAGAGGTGGCCAACGATTGTTCAATGTTCGGCTTGGGCTTGGCTGTTTCTTCCAACGCTTCCTCGTCAATAGACAGATCCACACTCTCGTCATTGTCTTCATCCAACGCTTGCTTGATTGCCGCCGCTGACAAGGCGCGCACTTGCGTTTGGCGTTGCAAGATGTCTTGTGCAATTTGCTGGATATCCAATATCTCTGTAGTCACTTCACGGAATTGAA
>MKRS01000616.1 GCA_001897035.1 Bacteroidales bacterium 45-6 | reverse complement strand
TCCAAGCGAAATTTTGTCCCTGTTAATACTTAATGTTACTTTTACGCGATAATTATCCGGATTTACTACTGTAGAGATAAGATTCAAGATGAAAGAACGTGTTTGCCATTTTTTTAAAGTCTATTTTTTCTTTATATCCATCTTTGTCTTAGAGAAGATTCTCTTTGTCGCCTATCATTGTAAGATTTATAAGCAGTTTGATCTCCGTGACCTATTGGCTGTGATCTGGCATGGACTGCCGTTGGATGCATCCATTGCGGGCTATCTCACAGCGATTCCGG
Source organism: Bacteroidales bacterium 45-6 (assembly GCA_001897035.1). Classification (GTDB taxonomy): domain Bacteria; phylum Bacteroidota; class Bacteroidia; order Bacteroidales; family Dysgonomonadaceae; genus UBA1309. The sequence goes on along the minus strand of MKRS01000616.1, from coordinate 905 downwards.
GTTTACTCCTGATTGCATCTGTCTGGGTGTTGCCATCCATCATCCGGGGAATGCAACAGACCTATTTAGGATTGGTGTCGGTGATGTTATCGCTGATTTTCATTCTCGATCTCCTCCTTTACAATTATTGGGGATTTCGGCTGGATGCCACCCCATTTTTCTATTTTTCAAGTTCCCCTACGAATGCTTTGGCAAGTATTAGCATTTGGTTTGTCATTTTGGGATTTGTTTCGTTCGGATTGCTGTCGTTTGGGCTCTATCGTCTGGCTTGTTTGTGCTTGCTGTTGGACTCTAAGCCCAGAAAACCCTTGAGGAAAACCGCGCTAACTGCATTTGTCCTATTGGTTCTCACCGGTTTGCTGATTATTCCCATCCGGGGAGGCGTCACCGTTTCCACGATGAGCATCGGCCAGGCCTATTTCAGCGACAAGGTGGAGCTGAACCATGCGGCCATCAATCCAGCTTTTAGCTTGATGGAGTCTTTCACGAAAGAATCCGATTTCAAAAGCCAATACCGGTTTTTTGAAGAAGGCGAAGCCAACTCCCTTTTTGCAACCGTGCGGGACGTTCCTGCAACTTCCGGCGACAGCATTCCCCGCCTTTTCACTGTGGCTCATCCCAACGTGATTATCGTGATTATGGAAAGCTTCATGTCCAAAACAATGGCTTCTCTGGGAGGCTTACCCAATGTGGCGGTCCACTTGGACGAGATAGGCAGAGGCGGCATTCTGTTCACCAACATGTATGCCAACAGCTTTCGCACCGACCGCGGAGTGGTCTCTAACTTAAGCGGGTATCCTGCACAGCCTACCACGAGCATCATGAAATATCCCCGCAAGACGCAGTCGTTGCCCTCGATTCCCCGTTCATTGAAAAAGGCGGGTTACGATCTCGGCTACTATTAC